>NZ_JBFBMD010000006.1:0-275948 GCF_040686915.1 Rhodococcus sp. NPDC077669
ACTCACCTGAGGTCGGTGGCCCGGCCGCGGTCCCACTGATTCCGCCGTCCGACACCACACAACGGAAGCCGAATCGAAATCGCAACAGCCCGGATCCCGATTCTCCAGGCGAATTGTGGACACTGAGCTCAGTTGCCCCAGAACCGCTCGAGGAATTCGAGCACCTCGGCCGATGCGGCCATCGTCGTCGCATGGTCGAACCCGCGAACGATGTGCAGTTCGGAGTCGGGCACCAGGGCGGCAGCGGCACGGGTGTCGCCCAGCCGGGTTCGATCCTCGCTGCCGACGTAGAACAGCGACGGTTGCGTGAAGTGCTGCAGGACGTCGTCGGGTAGGCCGGGATCGGCGTCGGACGCTCGGATGTACGCGGCCATGGCCTGAGCATCGTTGGCGGAGAACACCGCTCGTGTTCCCGGGTCGATGGGGAACATGCGGTGCTCGTTCCACGCCTCGAGGAACCCATCCATGCCGCTGCGCTCCAACACGTCCGCGCAGCCCGGGAAGAACAGCCTGTCGAACGCTCCCGCCTGAGCGCCGTGACTACCGCCCCCCACCGCGAGTGAACGCACGCGTTCGGGCCTCGCCGCCGTCAACGCGAGACCGGCCCGCGCACCGAACGAATAGCCGAGATAGTCGACGGTCGGAGCGCCGACCGCGTCGAGAACCGCCGTCAGATCTCCGACGATATTGGCCATGGCATAGGCGTCGGGAGTATGGGGCTTCTCGCTGCGGCCATGACCGCGACTGTCGACCAGTATGAGCTGCCGAGTCCCGCGCAACGCCTTCACATATCCGAACGTCCGCCAAATCGTGTGCGTCAGGAAACTGCCGTGCACCATCAACAACGGCGGCCCGGACCCCACCACCGTGTATGCGATCTGCGTCCCATCATCTGCATTCGAGGCGTATTCCACCTTCCGATTCTGACCCTGGAAGTCCACTCAACGTGACATTGACCCCCGAAAAGGCCACCGAACGTCACATTGACTCCTCCCGGGTGGGTGTTTCCTCGGCCGAGTCGGCCGAGTCGGTGGGCTGGGCGATCGGCGTCAGGTCGATGGTGCGGGTAGGGGCGATCGCGTCGAGGAACGGGCGATCGTGGCTGGCGATGATCAGTGCACCCTCGAATGTGTTCAGTGCGTCGATGAGGTGTTGGCGGCTGGTGATGTCGAGGTTGTTGGTGGGCTCGTCGAGCATCAGTAGTTTCGGTGCAGGCTCGGCCAGCAGGATTCGTGCCAGTGCGGCTCGCAGTCGCTCGCCTCCGGAGAGGGTGGCGACGACGGCGTCGGCGTCGGATCCGCGGAAGAGGAATCGCGCCAGTTGTCCACGGATCTGTTCGGCGGTGGCGTGGGGGGCCACGTCGGCGATGTTCTCGGCAACGGTGCGTGATTCGTCGAAGATGTCGAGGCGTTGCGGGAGGTATTTCCACGGCACTTCGGCGTCGGCGGCGTCGAGACTGCGCAGCAGGGTGGTTTTGCCGCTTCCGTTCGGCCCGACGAGTGCGATGCGTTCGGGACCGACGATGTGAACGTCGTCATGAGTCAGAACTACCTGTCCCGGATGAACTTTCGTTGCGGGCAGGTCGACGCGTATCTCGCGGTCGTCGCGCAGGAGATCCTCGGCGGCAGACAGTGACGTTCGGGCATCGTCGACGCGGTCGCCGTGGGTACCGCGTAGTTTGCCGGCCGATTCCTGTGCGGCCCGCTTGCGTCGGCCCGCAAGGACCGGTGGTACGCGCTTCTGCTCCGCCATCTTCTTGCCGTAGCGCAACCTGCGATCCAGTTTGATTTGTGTATCGACCAATTCGCGTTCCTGCTTGCGCACGTCGTTCTTGGCGTCTCGGACGCTCGCCCGAGCGGCTTTCTGTTCGGAGTCGATCACCGATCGGTAGTGCGTGTAGTTTCCACCGAACAGGCGTACTCGGGAGGTGCCGCTGCGTTCGGCGCGGACCTCGGCGACGGTATCGACACGCTCGAGCAATTCGAGGTCGTGGCTGCAGACGACGAGCACCCCGGAGTATCCGTCCACGGCCGCATACAGTCGTTCTCGTGCAACGAGACCCAGGTTGTTGGTCGGCTCGTCCAACAGCAGTACGTCTGGTTCGGCGAGCAACTGCGCGGTGAGAGCCAGCAGCATCGCTTCGCCACCGGACAGCGTGCCGACCGGTCGATCCAGGTCTTCGAGGGTGCCGACGATGCCGCCCAGACCGAGCTTGTTCAGCAACGCCAGGGCGCGCTCCTCGACGTCCCAGGCCGATCCGACGATGGCGAAATCGTCCTCGGAAGATGTACCGGATTCGATGCGATGCAATGCCTTTCGGACCGAATCGATGGCCAGCACGCGATCCACCGGGAGCTCGGGGTCGAGTGCGATGTCCTGACGGAGATAACCCAGGACGCCGGGCATCGAGATCGAACCGCGCTGCGGCGTCAGTTCTGCGGCGAGCAATCTCAGAAGGGTCGACTTTCCGGCACCGTTCGATCCGACGAGACCTGTTGTGCCGCTGGGGAAGATGGCCGACAACGCGTCGAACACGGGGTCGCCGTCGGGCCAGGAGAACGTCAGATCGGAGACAGAGAGGGAAGATGAATGAGGCATGGATGCTCCAAAGGTGTGCGTGCGGTCGAACTGCAGGCGTCTAGAACCTTTGGAAGAGCAATGGCCTCTCCGAATCTGTGGGCAACAAGGCGATCTCCACGCTAATGCCGAACGTGGGCAATTCGCAAGCGATTTAGACCGAGGGTCCCTTCTTGCGTAGTTCGTCCACTGTCGACATGGCTCCGCGCAGTTCGTCCAACCAGTCCTGCGTGTGCTCGCCGACCAACTTCACGGCCCACGACAGAGCGTCTGCACGAGACCGCGCGACTCCGGCATCGACGAGGGTGTCGAGGACGCGTCGTTCGGGCTGACGCAGGCGGGTCATGACCGGGACGGCCAGATGGGTGAATAGGACTACCTCGGAATCGGTCCGAACGCCCCAGGCGACCTTGCGTCCGTAGCGCTTCTCGGCCTCGTCGGCAATCTGCATGCGCTCGGCCCGGGTGCCTTCTCGGAATCGGGCGATGCGGCCTTCGGTGGCGGCAGGTGAACTGCCCTCCTCGGTGGCCAACGTCCCGACCACAACGATCTCTTCGCGATCCACCTCGACCGACGCGGTGCCCTCGAACCAGCTGTCGGGCAATCTGCCGCCGAACCAGTCGCCGGCATCGGTGGCGTCGGGAACATCTGCGTGCTGCCAGCCGCCGGGGCGACCGAACGAGCGTCCATTGGGTTTCATGGTGACTCCTCTGTAGGTTCGTAATACTGATTACATGATTACACCCCATCTCGGGTTCGCGCCACCGCCGATTCGTCGGAGGCCTGGGGCATGATCGACTCCGTGCGCACAACGAGAAGACCGACGACTCTGGCCGCAATCGTGTCCGTACTGGCGCTGGTGGTCGCTGCCTGCGGAAACAGCGGGCCCGATCAGCCGCAGACTGTCGCCGAGCAGTTCGCGGCCGCCGTCAGCAGCTCGAACATCGATCAGGCAGCCGCGCTGACGACCGATCCCGCGGGCGCGAGCGCCGCGCTCACCCAGCTGTACGACGGGCTGTCCGGCGGCGGAACGGTGACCGCCACTCCCGATTTCGAGGCTGTCGACGCGAACGAGGATGCGGGCACGTTCACGCTGAACGCCGATTGGCGCTTCTCGACCACCACCGACGGCACGGCGGAACCGGACGGCCAGCCGAAAGAGTGGAACTACACGACGTCTGCGACCGCGGCAGAGACTCCGCAAGGGTGGAAGATCACCTGGGACCCGGCCATCTTGGTCCCCGGACTCACGGCCGATTCCTCGGTCCGATTCACCCCGACCGACGCGCTCGTCGCGCCCAGGGTTTTCGATGCCAACGGCGGCGAGCTCATGTCGCAGCAGGTCGTCACCCTCGTCAACGTCGATGCGACGGCCGATCCGGTGGCCGTCGCAGCTCTCGTCGGATCCGTCGTTCCCGGGATCACGGCCCAGTCTGTTGCGTCGTCCGTTGCTGCTGCACAAGGCAATTCAGCAACCATAGTCTCGCTCCGTCAGGCGGATATCGATCCCATCGGAGCGCAGCTCGCGGCCGTTCCGGGAGTCACCCTGGCACCACAGACTCGGCTGCTGGCCACCGATCGCAATCTTGTCTCGCCGGTTCTCAGCGACCTGACGACGCTGTGGGAACAGGAGCAGGCGGCCAATCGGGGCTGGGCGATCCAATCGGTCGCTGCCGACAACACCGTCACCCAGCTTGCCGGTCGCGATGCCTCCACCGGTGACGACATCGCGACCACCGTCGACTCGGCGTTGCAGATCAAGGCCGAGAACGCCCTGGCGTCGGTGCCGCAGCAGGCTGCGATCGTCGCGCTTCGGCCGTCTACCGGAGAGGTTCTCGCCGTCGCGCAGAACGCCGCAGCGGATGCGGAGGGCCCGATTGCTCTGACCGGTCTCTACCCGCCCGGGTCGACCTTCAAGACGGTGACCACCTCGGCTGCTCTGCAATCCGGTGCCGTCACCCCCGACACCGTGTTGCCGTGCCCGGCGACGGAAAACATCGAGGGACGTCAGATTCCCAACGACGACAACTTCGCGCTCGGCGACGTTCCACTGCACACTGCCTTCGCGAAATCGTGCAACACGACGATGGGCCGACTCGGCGTCGCCCTGCCGCCGAACGGTCTGACCGACGCGGCCGCGCAGTACGGCCTCGGCGTCGACTACGTGACCCCGGGCCTGACGACCGTCACCGGTTCGGTGCCGTCAGCCGACACCCCGGCGCAGCGCGTCGAATCCGCCATCGGCCAAGGGCAGGTGACTGCGTCACCGTTCGGTATGGCGCTGGTCGCGTCGTCGATCGCGAACAACGGATTGCTCCCGCCGACGGTCGTCTCGGGTAAGCCCGGTGTGGGAAACATGCAGCCGGCAGCGGTGAACCCACAGGTCACCGAGCAGATCAAGGCCATGATGCGCGAGACCATCACCGGTGGTACGGCCACGGCACTGAACGACATTCCGGGGCTGCTCGGCAAGACCGGAACCGCCGAATTCGGGCCGAACAACGAAGGAGCGCACGGCTGGTTCGTTGGGATCTCCGGTGATCTCGCGTTCGCAGTCTTCGTGAACAACGCGGGAAGTTCGGCGCCCGCCATCGAGGCTGCGGGACGCTTTCTGAGGTAACAGCCCGAGGTAAACGGACCACTCCGTATCTCAATCGTGACCGGCTCGTATGAATCCCGTGCTTGTTACTCGTGTGACTACAGTGAATATTGTGACTCATGAGTTCTATGAGTCGTGTCCGTCGTGGCCCGCGCAAGGTCCGCGGTCGCTACCTCGTCGCAGTTGCAGCATCGGCGACGCTGTCGGTCTCGGCCGTGTTCTGGATGGTCGACCGCCCACCGAGCGAGGCCGAGGTATTGGTCTCCAAATTCGTCGACGCGCTGGACAACCGCGATGTCGCGGCGGCGGCCGCACTGACGACGTACCCGAACGCCGCGACGGCAGCTCTGAATCAGATGTTCGACGGTTTGTCGGCCGACGGTAGATCGACGGGCGACTTCGACCTGACTCAGTACATGGATCTCTCCGACGAGAGCGGATTCTTCACGCTCGCGTCTGCCTGGAATTTCGGCGAGGGCAAGGACTGGAAGTACAGCGCTCAGGGCGCAACCAAGAAGCTCAGTGTCGGCTGGCGTATCGCGTGGGATCCGGCCACGCTCGTTCCGGATCTGACCTCGGGCGGGTCGGTTCGCTACACCCGCACCGACGCCGCTCCGCCGTTGATCTTCGATTCCGCGAACAACGTGCTGATGAGTGAGCGGACCATCAACGCCATCTCTCTCGACCCCGCCCAGATGAGTGATCCGGCGGCGTCGACTCAGCAACTCGCCGATGTCATCGACGTCGTCGCGCCGCTGATCACCTCCGAATCGCTACTGAAGGAACTCGATTCGGCCCACGGAGCTCCGATCACCGCAGTGACACTGCGCGACGACGACTTCGCCGTTCTCGAGGACGATCTGCGAGCGGTGCCGGGAGTGGTGGTCGCCCCGCAGCCGAAGCTCATCGTCGACGACCGTCGAATCACCTCCCCGGTGCTCGACTCCCTGCGCGCCGCATGGCAATCCGGCCGCGACGCCACGGCAGGCTGGGCCGTCGACACCTACACCGTCGACGGAACCGGTGAACGACGCGTGGGATTCCAGGGACCGGGCGGACCGGACTTGCACGCAACACTCGATCCGCGCGTCCAACTCGCGGCCGAGAACGCTGTGGTGATGGCGGGTACGTCCGCGTCGATCGTGGCGGTGTCCACGTCGACCGGTGCGATACTCGGTGCGGCACAGAACAGTTACGCCAACGAGCAGGGCGACGTGGTGTTCGCCGGCTCCTATCCGGCCGGCACCGCGTCGGAGTTGATCAAAGCCGTACAGGCCGACCGGGGCGACGACAGTGCCGAAGACGCGGCGGCACGCCTGGGTCTGGGAATTCACTATGCGATGCCCGGTCTCGACGCCTACACCGGCACCCCCGCCGACAGCCGGAGCGCGATCGACGGCATTCGGAACGTCTTCACCGCATCCGGAGCCGAGGCGACGGTGACACCGTTCGGACTTGCCCAGATGGCAGCAGCGATCTCCCGCGGCAGCGCGCCCACGCCGGCCATCGTCGCCGGGCAGACTGCAGTGGCAGACCGCGCGGCCGAGCCCATGGGCCCTGCCGCTGCAGCCCGCCTGCGTGAGATCGTGGCCGCATCGTCGAACAGCAGTGGTCTCGATACGTTCGACGGCGTCCAGGGATTTGCCGGGGAGAGCGGCGATGATCGCTTCGTGCTCGCCACCAGTGGCGATGTTGCCTTCGCCGTCTACATCGAGGACGCCGACGGTGGAGATCAGGCAGTGCGGATGACGAGCCGCTTTCTGCAGGAGATGGCGAACCCCGTCGAATAGGGCTCGATCGTTAGGCACGGTAGTTTTGTTCGGTGACTGTGCTCGATTTCGGACTACTGGTGGTGGCCGGGTTCTTCGCCGGCCTCATCGGGTTCGTCACCGGGCTCGCATCCCTCGTGTCCTATCCGGCGCTGTTGGCGGTAGGGCTTCCCGCGGTCTCGGCGAACGTCACCAACACCGTCGCGCTGGTCGCTGCCGGAGTGGGTGCCACTACGAGCTCGTCGGCCGAACTCGCCAAGGACGGCAAACAGCTGATTCGCTACGCCGTCTACTCGGCGCTCGGCGGGACCACCGGAGCCATCCTGTTGCTCGTCACTCCGGAGGGATCGTTCGAGGTCATCGTGCCGTTCCTGGTCGCGATGGCTGCGATTGCACTGCTTCTGCAGCCGAAAATCCGAACGCTGTCCGGCGGCAAGCAATTTCCGACGCTGTACCCGCTGGCGCTGTTCGCCGTCGCCATCTACGGGGGCTACTTCGGAGCCGGAGCCGGGGTTATCTTCCTGGCCCTGGCGCTGATCTGTACGTCCGATACGTTCTGGCGCGCAAGCATTCTGAAGAGCTTCTTCCTCGGCATCGCCAATCTCATTGCGGCGATCATCTTCTCGTTCTCCGGCCACGTGAACTGGTGGGCCGCTCTGGCTCTCGCAATCGGCTGCTTCGTCGGCGGTGCCTGCGGGCCACCGACCGTCAAGGTGATCTCACCGATCGTGCTCCGCGTCGGCGTCGGCATTCTGGGACTCGGCCTCGCCGGCTGGTTGGGGTACCAGGCATTCGGCTGACGTCGTAGGTGATCTGAGTGTCCACCATTTCAGCCGGGAGGCGCGATCCCGCTTCTGGAACGAAATAGTGGACAGTCAGATCAGTGCTGCGCGATCAATTCCGGAGCCGCCGGGGCACCGCAGCATCCACCGGTCGTCGGGGCGTCGGGCTCGTCGAACAGGCCGGCCCCACCGCAGACGCCCGTGTCGGGCAACGTCAGCTCCACCTTTCGCGCGCCCTCGTGATCGCCTGCCAGTTCGGCGGCGATGCTGCGCACCTGCTCGTATCCGGTCATCGACAGAAACGTCGGCGCACGTCCGTAGCTCTTCATGCCGACCAGGTACAGGCCGGGCTCGGGCTGAGTGAGCTCCTCGACTCCGTGTGGTGACACCGAGCCGCAGGAGTGGATGTTCGGATCCACCAGTTCGGCGACGAACTTCGGTGCCTGCAGAGTGGGATCGAGATCGAGGCGCACTTCGGACAACCACGAAAGATCCGGACGGAACCCGGTCAGTGCGACGACGCGGTCGACGTTCTCGATACGGGTGCCGCCGTCGCCCACGAGGGTGAGCCGATCACCCTGCACCGCAACGGCTTCGGTGCGAAATCCGGAGACCACGGTGAGGTAACCGTCGTCGACGGCCTTCTTCGCGCGTTGGCCGAGTGCGCCGCGCGCCGCGAGTTCGTCGGCCGCGCCGCCGCCGAAGACCTCCGCGGTGACGCCTCGGCGCACGGCCCAGGTGAGCGTCGTGCCGGGCTCGTCGGCGGCGAGCTCTGCGAAGGTGATGATGGCGGTCAGCGCGGAGTGGCCGCTACCGGCGATGACGGTGTGCTTGCCCGCGAACTGGGAGCGAATCGCCGGATCGGTCAAATCGAGGACTCGGTAGTCGATGCGGTCGGCGGCGGCCTTCTCGCCGATGGCCGGAAGTCCCTCGCTTCCCAACGGATTCGGCGATCCCCAGGTGCCCGACGCGTCGACCACGGCGCGAGCGAGGATGCGTTCCTCGCTGCCGTCGGAGTGGCGAACATGCACCGACAGTGGTTCGGTGTCGCGTCCGGCGTCGACGACGCGGTCGCGTCCACGGCGGGCGACGCCGACCACTTCGCAGTCGACTCGGACGGTATCGCCGAGCACAGCAGCGAGGGGCGCGAGATAGTGCTCCACCCATTCGCGTCCGGTGGCGTAGGTGTCGCCGTCCGGTGGAGTCCAACCGGTGGGTTCGAGCAGTCGGGCGGCAGCCGGGTCGACGACCTCGGACCACGGAGAGAACAGCCGCACGTGATTCCATTCGGACACCGCCGATCCGGCCGACGGTCCACGTTCGAGAAGGATGACGGCAGAACCGGTTTCGGTCAGGTGCGCCGCGGCAGCGAGACCGATGGGGCCTGCGCCGACCACCACTACGGGGTATTCGTTCATGACTGATCTACCTTTCCTCGTCGAACGAGAGTGTCCACTGCTGCGCGTGCGGTCCGGCCGACGCCGATGAGCGTCGCCGAGGCCGGGCCGGTCCAGTCGCCGTAACCCAGGAACACCAGCGTCGGTTCACCGCGAACGTGATTGCCGTTTAACACTATTCCCGATCCTTCGGTGTGCAGGTGCAGCGGCTGCAGATGCCGCAGTGCGGGTCGGAATCCGGTGCACCAGAGGATTACATCCAGCTTCTCCGTCGTATGTCCGTCGGTGACGCCGTCGGTGGTGATCGCGGTGAACATCGGCCGGGCGTGCAGCACTCCGCGATCCCTGGCCTCCCGCACCGGCGGGACCATGACGATGTCGCCCAGACCGGCGACCCCTCCGGTATCGGGCCCGCCTGCCGCCAGAGTGCGGGACCGATCGCTGGCGACATCGAACAGCACCCGACCGTCGACGTCATCGGGCAGAAACCTCGGCTCGCGGTTGGTGAACCACAGGGTCTGCGCGACCGTGGATATCTCGGCGAGTATCTGCGCCGCCGAGTTTCCGCCGCCGACGATGCCCACTCGCTTGCCCACGAACTGATCCGGCGTTCGGTAGTCAGCGGCATGCAGCTGGGTCCCACCGAACTCACGCATGCCCGGGTAGCTCGGCCAGAACGGCCGAGACCACGTTCCCGTCGCACTGACGACTGCTGCGGCACCGTACGACTCGCCGTCGGTGTCGACTCGATAGCCCTCGGTCGTACGATGCACGGACTTCACGTCGACGGGCCTCTGCACCGGCAAGTCGTACTTCTTCTCGTACGCCCGCAGGTAGTCCACCACATGCGATGCCGGCGGAAAACCACTGTGCCACTCCGGCATCGGCCAACCGGGTAGTCGCGAGTACTCGGCCGGCGAGAACAGATGCAGGGACGGCCAGTAGTCCTGCCAGGACCCGCCGGCGTGCGTCTGGTTGTCGAGGATGACGAAGTCCAGACCGGCTCGTCGCAGGTAGTAGCCGGCGGCCAGTCCTGCCTGACCGCCGCCGATCACCACCACCTCGGTGTTCATTCGAATCAGGTTTCCGCGCTGCGCAATCGGGATGCCAGTTCTCCGACGCGGCCCGCGATGTCGTCACGCACCAGACGCATCCGCTCGATGCCGTCGATACCGCGTTCGGACGGTTCGTCGGTGTCCCAGTTCTCGAATCTGGGGCCGTCGACCACGTCTACCTTGGCCTCACCGCCGAGGGTGACGACGTAGTCCATCCGGGCGAGCAGAGCGGGGTCGATCGGTTTCGGTACTTCACCCGACAGATCGACGCCGACTTCGAGGAGTGCCTCGGCGGACAGTGCGTTGACTGCGCAACCGGGTTCGGTTCCGGCAGAGTGCACTTCGACCGAATTGCCGACCGTCTTGCGCATCAGGCCGGCCGCCATCTGTGATTTGCCGCCGTTCTTGACGCAGACGAACAGCACGCTGGGTGTCGTCATGATGCCGAACTCTGCTTCGCTGGAACCAGTTCGGCGATCAGGTCTTCGATCCGACGCTTGATCTCGTCGCGAATCGGGCGCACTGCCTCGACGCCTTTTCCTGCCGGATCGGCCAGTGCCCAGTCGCGGTAGCTCACGCCCGGGAACACCGGGCACGCGTCGCCACAGCCCATGGTGATGACGACGTCGGACGTCTCGACGGCCTCGGTGGTCAGGATCTTCGGCGACTGCGACGAGATGTCGATACCGACCTCGGCCATGGCCTCCACCGCTGCCGAGTTGATGGTGTCCGCGGGAGCGCTACCGGCAGAACGTACCTCGACGGTATCGCCGGCGAGATGGGTCAGAAATCCGGCGGCCATCTGAGATCGACCGGCGTTGTGGACGCAGACAAAGAGAACACTGGGTGTGTCGGACATCAGGAATCCTTCGATGACGTGGTCGTGGAAAGGCTGGGGGAGAACCGCTTCCGCAAGGCGAGGGAAACATAGACGAGGCCGACCAGGACCGGCACCTCGATGAGCGGACCGACGACCCCGGCGAGTGCCTGCCCGGACGTTGCGCCGTAGGTGGCGATGGCGACGGCGATGGCGAGCTCGAAGTTGTTGCCCGCAGCGGTGAATGCGAGGGTGGTAGTGCGTTCGTAGCCCAGGCCCATGGCGGCACCGAGTGCGTAACCGCCGCCCCACATCACCGCGAAGTAGACCAGCAGAGGCAGCGCGATGCGCACCACGTCCCAGGGCTGTGAGGTGATCCGATCACCCTGCAGCGCAAAGAGAACGACGATGGTGAACAACAGCCCGTAGAGAGCCCACGGGGCGATCCTGGGGATGAACTTCTCCTCGTACCACGCACGACCCTTGGCGCGTTCACCGAAGAAGCGCGATGCAAATCCGGCTATCAGCGGGATTCCGAGGAAGATCAGCACCGACTTCGCGATCTGCCACGGCGACGCTTCGATCGTGGTCTGCTCCAGGCCGAGCCAGCCGGGCAGTACCGAGAGGTAGAACCATCCGAGGACGGCGAACATGAAGACCTGGAACACCGAGTTGATCGCCACCAGCACGGCCGCGGCCTCACGGTCTCCGCAGGCGAGGTCGTTCCAGATGATGACCATCGCGATGCATCGAGCGAGGCCGACGATGATCAGGCCGGTCCGGTACTCGGGCAGGTCGGGCAGGAAAAGCCATGCGAGAGCGAACATCAGCGCCGGTCCGAGGACCCAGTTGAGAACGAGCGATCCGATCAGCAGTCGCCTGTCGCCGGTGACGGTGTCGAGGCGGTCGTAGCGGACCTTGGCCAGTACCGGATACATCATGATGAGCAGGCCGACGGCGATCGGCAGCGACACCCCGTCGACGGAGATGGACGACAACGCGTCGTTCAGCCCGGGGACCATGCGCCCCAGGATCAGGCCGACGACCATGGCGACACCGATCCACACCGGGAGGAACCGATCGAGCGTGGAGAGTTTGCCGACGACGGCGGTGTCCGTGGTGGTGCTCATACCGCGACCACCGTGGGGTCCGCGGCGGTGAGTACCGACGACAGTTGTTGCAAAGCAGCTGGAACGACCCAGTAGTAGACCCAGGTTCCGCGTCGCTCACAGTCGAGCAGCCCGGCTTCGCGGAGCACCTTGAGGTGGTGGGAGATCGTCGGTTGCGACAGGTCGAAAGCGGGGGAGATGTCACACACGCACGCTTCGCCGCCGGCATGGCTGGCGACGAGGCTGAGCAACCGCAGGCGCACAGGATCGCCCAGCGCCTTGAACATGCGGGCCAGATCCCCGGCCCAGTCCACGGTCAGCGGTTCGTGGACGAGCGGCGAACAGCATGCGCCGGCCGAGGAGGTCAGGTCTTGATTCGACATTGGTCTATATTGACCCTTGTCGAATCAGCCGTCAAGTGAACAGTCGCTGAACCCGGACCAGACGGTAGAGGACGCCGAGCAGTGTCACAACGGTGCCGATCGCGATCGACGACAAGGGCAGCGTGGCAATGAGAACCAGGCACCCGAGCGCTCCGAGCGCCTGCAGGGGGCGCGGATAGCGTCGGTGTTCGGTGCCCTGGGTGTACGCGCTGACGTTGGCGACGAGGTAGTACAGCAGCACTCCGAAGGACGAGAAGCCGATGGCGTCACGAAGATCCACTAGCAGGATTGCGGCACTGACGATCGCCGCCAGAGTGATCTCGGCCCGGTGCGGCACCGAGTAGCGAGGGTGGACCGCAGTCAGATACGACGGCAGATCATGGTGGCGGGCCATCGCCAACGACGTGCGTCCGATACCGGCGATCAAGGCCAGCAACGCTCCGAGCGCGGCCAGTCCGGCACCGATGCGCATGACAGGTGATGCCCACGAATACCCTGACGTCACAACGAGATCGACCAGCGGAGCCGACGACGAGGCCAGTAGGTCCGGGCCCAATACCGTCAACAATGTCACGGCAACCGCTGCATAGATCAGCAACGCGATGCCGAGTGCAGAGACGATGGCCCGTGGAATGGTGCGCTCGGGCCGCACCACTTCCTCGCCGAGGGTGGCGATGCGCGCGTAGCCGGCGAAGGCGAAGAACAGCAATCCCGCGGACTGCAGAATTCCGTACCAGCCGTCCCCGGTGAGGGATCCCGAAGCGCCGATGCCGTTGCCCGGCGAGCCGGCGAAGCCCAGAACCACCCCGATGACGAGGATGGCGAGCACCGCGGTGACGAGGATCTTCGTCAGCAGCGCCGTGCGAGTGATACCGAAGTAGTTCACCACCGTCAACGCAACAATGGCAAGAATCGCAACGACTTTCGTATAGCCGGAAGGGGCGACGTAGGCCGCGAACACCATCGCCATGGCCGCTGAGCTTGCGGTCTTGCCGATGACGAAGGTCCAGCCGGCGAGGAAGCCGGGCCACTCACCGAGTTGTTCGCGACCGTAGATGTACGTCCCGCCCGACGTCGGATACTGGGCGGCGAGTTGCGCGGACGACGTTGCGTTGCAGAGCGCGACGACAGCCGCGATGGCGAGGCCGATCAGCAAGCCGGCACCCGCTGCGGCCGACGCGGGAGCGAACGACGCGAACACTCCCGCCCCGACCATCGAGCCGACACCGATGACGATTGCATCGACAAGGCCCAGTCGACGGGCCAGCGGCTGTGGGTCGGTCATGCCTGGACCCGGATGTCGATCACGGCGACAACTGTAGAGGCCCTACACCAGTGGCAACAGGCCAGATGTCGGCCGCGGTCTACTTCTTCTGCTGGTACACGTCCGGAATTCCGTCGTGGTCGTCGTCGCGGGTCTCTTCGATGTAGAAGTCCCGGTACGCCTTGTTGCGGGTACGCAGAATGATCGACGCGATGGACGCTGCGATGATCGAACCGGCGAGCACACCGACCTTCACGTGGTCGTCGCGCTCTGTTCCTTCACCGAATGCCAGATCGCCGATCAGCAGCGACACCGTGAAACCGATACCGGCGAGCATCGCGACGCCGAAGACGTCGAGCCATTTCAAGCCGGCATCGAGGGTGGCCCGGGTGAAGCGCGAGACCAGGTAGGTGGTGCCGAAGATGCCGATGGCCTTGCCGATGACGAGGCCGGCGATGATGCCGATGGCAATCGGGTCGGTCAGGGCGCTGGCCAGGCCGGAGAAGCCGCCGACAGTCACACCGGCTGCACAGAAGGCGAACAGCGGCACAGCGATACCCGCGGAGATGGGTCGGATCTTGTGCTCGAAATGCTCGGCGAGACCGGGGCCCGCATCGGGGCCACCGTTCGCCTTGCTCCGGATCACCGGGACGGCGAAGCCGAGCAGAACGCCCGCGACGGTGGCGTGGACACCCGACTCGTGCATGAGCACCCACGTCACCACGGCCAGCGGGATGAGCACCCACCACGAGCGGACGCGCATCTGCACGGCGACGGCGAACAGCGCGAGCGGGATCAGCGTCAGGCCGAGCGCGATGAAGTTGATGTCGTCGGTGTAGAAGATCGCGATGACGCTGACGGCCAAAAGGTCGTCGACCACGGCCAGAGTCAGCAGGAAGGTTCGCAGCGCTGTCGGCAGATGCGTGCTGATCACAGCGAGAACGGCCACGGCGAACGCGATATCGGTCGCGGTGGGAATGGCCCAGCCGAGCAGAGCGCCATCCCCGGTGCCGAGGTTGAACAGCACGAAAATGACTGCGGGAACGACCATTCCGCCGACGGCCGCGGCCACCGGCAATGCGGCGCGTGCCGGATCGCGCAGATCACCGGCAACGAACTCGCGTTTGAGTTCGAGTCCGACGACGAAGAAGAAGATGGCCAACAGCCCGTCGGCGGCCCACGTCGACAGAGTCAGATCGAGATGCAGGGCCGACGGCCCGACGCGAGTGCTCATCAATGTGTCGTAGGCGGCGGACCACGGTGAGTTGGCCCACACGAGCGCGACCACGGTGGCAACGAGAAGCAATGCGCCGCCGACGGTCTCTTTGCGCAAGACCTGTGCGATGCGGTCGGCCTCGGACCAGGAACCGCGAGAGAACAGCGGCAATCTCTCTTTGGGAATCGGTGAATCAGACACGGGAACAACGCCTTTCGGTAGCAACGTCGTGCTGAGCGCGTCCGCCGAGTAGGCGGACATGTGCGCAGCACAGAACAATTGCCGACCAGACTTCCCGGCGCACCGTGGATGATCCTATCGCGAAAAGGTCCCTGTCACCGAACCGAGGGAATGAATCTGGCGATCGCGCGCCAACCGAGCAGCAGAACCGCGGTCGAAATCGTCGCAACGATGATGAACGCGGTAGCGGTTCCCTGACCTGTCGCCGTGCGCAGGATCATGCCTCCGACGACCGTGGTCACCCACACCAGAATGCCCGTCGGAAGAACGAGGAACGCGTCGAACTTGTTGCGGTACAGAGCGAACGTCGCGATCCAGCCGACAGCGGCACCGACGACGAACGGCCACGCGGTGTGGAAGAGGCCGGACAGCGCGGTGGCTTCGTCGTGACTGCGACGGCCGATCGCGGCGAACAGCACGATCATGACGAGATCGAGGACGGCAGCGACGGCCGGGGAACGAAACTTCACGGGCCCACTGTAGGACACCGACGCGAACGGCCCGCGCCTACGAGTGCAGGTGCGGGCCGTTCGATGCCACTGGATCCCGCCCCCCAGGTCCGGATCAATGTGGGTTTCAGTCGGTTGGACTGCAACAAAGGCGCATTGATCCGGAAGGGGAGGGGTGAATCCGGAAGGGGAGGGGTGAATCCGGAAGGGGAGGGGTAAATCCGGAAGGGGAGGGGTGAATCCGGAAGGCGGGGGCGGGAGGCGGGGGTGAAACTTACGCCTGCAGGCCGGCCTCGATGTCGAGGTTCAGGGCGATCTTGTCGCCGACGACTGCGCCGCCGCCTTCGAGGGGCATGTCGATGCTGATGCCGAAGTCCTTGCGGTTGATGGTGGTGCTGGCTTCGAAGCCTGCGACCGGTCCGTTGCCCATGCCGGCGTTGACGCCGTTGAACTCGAGCTTGAGGTCGATGGACTTGGTGACGCCGTGGAGGGTGAAGTCTCCGGTGACGACGAAGTCTCCGCCGTCGGCCTTGACCGAGGTGGACTTGAACGTCGCGGTCGGGAACTTCTCGACCTCGAAGAAGTCGGCAGTCTTGAGGTGGCCGTCGCGCTGCTCGTTGTCGGTGGTGATCGAGGTGACGTCGATCTTGGCGTCGACGGACGGGGTGCCGTCGGCGGCGACGGTGACAGTGCCGCTGAAGTTCTGGAAACGGCCGCGGACCTTGCTGACCACCAGGTGGCGGACGGTGAATCCGACGGTGGAGTGGGTGGGATCGATGGCCCAGGTGCCTGCGGTGAGCTCGGGAAGCGCGATGGCGGTGGTCATGAGGACTCCTTGTTGGGTTGAAGTTTCAAACTCATAGTACACAAGCGGACCGGGGTCCGTATATATTCCGGGTGAACGGACAGTGACGGATGCCATACCGAACAGCACGGGGCTAGGCGGTCTCCGGATCGCCTTTGGAGTCGCGATCGTGCTCGGCGGCTCGGCCGAGATCGGAGGTCTCCTGCCGCTCGAGGGCGATGTCGAATTCGAGATCGGCGTGCTGGTGCTTACGGAACAGGACGAGGAACACGATCCACCCGACGATGGCGACCAAGATGAAGCTGACCCCGCGATAGACCAGGGCCGACGCCACTGCCTGCGACGCGGTGATGGACGCGGCGCTGGTCAGGAACGCGATGAGGGTGGCGTCGACGACCACCAGACCACCGGGTGCGAGCGGGACGGATCCGACGGCCTTGCCCGCCGCGAATGCGATGAACAGCCCGGACAGCCGTGGATCTGCGCCGACGGCGAAACATGCGAACGCCAGGCACGCGACGTCCGCGAGCCGGTGCACGGCCGACCAGGACAGTGTGAGCGCGCCGTCCCGTTTGCCGAGCTGTACGGATTGGATCTGGCCGATGACCTTGTCGATGGCCTCGGCTCCGGCGTCGAGATCGTGGTTGCGGAACGCGTTGTACTTGCGCAGACCCCAGCGGGCGAACTGTTTGATGGACTCCGGGTGGTTCGAGATGTATCGGACAGCGGCCACGATCGCGATGACGCCGATGATCGGGAGCACCACGGTGAAGGTGTTGAACGAACTACCGACCACCAGTCCGCCGGCAACGCCGAGCACTGCCAACCCGGCTGCGGCGATGACGCCGGAGATGGCGAGCTGCCACGAGGCGACAACCGGACTCGCACCCCAGCGCCGGGTCTCGCGGTAGGTGAAGGCCGTCGAGAACACCTGGCCGGCGGGCAGAGTGAGCGACATCGCGGTGCTGCCGTAGATGACGGCCACGGACTTGCGTTGACGCACCTGTACGCCGCCCGCGTCGAGCAGCTGCTTCTGGACTCGGCCGAACGCGCTGAGCGACACGGCTTGGGCAACTACGCACGCAGCCAGCCAGCCCCAATGGATTTCTCGTACTGCTGTCCAGGATTCGTGCAGCCGTGGCCACAGGTAAATTGCCTCGCCCACCAGCAGAGCGACCAGGGCGATTGCGGCGATCCACTTGACCCATCTCAGCCGGTTTCGCGGGCGCCGCGCTGCGGGTCCGCTGGTCGAGCTGGGGTCGGGCATCCTGTCAGACTAACCGTCACTCGAGGGGGAGTCGGGATACTCCACCGGCCAGGCCAGGTGGGTTGCCCGTCGTCGGCCACGCAGTTGCACCTGGTCGCCCAACTCCCACTGTTCCTGCTCCTCGTCGTCGGCGAAGTACAGGGCCGAGGTGGATGCCAGAACGCGTCCGGGCCGCAGTTTCGCCAGTTCGGTGAGCCGCGACGCCTCGTTGACCGGGTCTCCGATGACCGTGTACTCGAAGCGCTCGGACGCGCCGATGTTGCCGGCGACGGCCAGGCCCGCGGACACCCCGATGCCGATGTCGAGTCCGGTGATCTCGTCCAGAGCGAAACGCAGTTCACGCGCCGCGGCCAAGGCCGCGGTGGGAGCGTCGGGACGGTCGAGCGGCGCCCCAAAGATCGCCAGCGCCGCGTCGCCCATGAATTTGTTGACGAAGCCGTGGTGGCGTCCGACGACGTCGACGACCACCCGGAAGAACTCGTTGAGCAACACCACGACCTCACTCGGCGGGCGTTCCGACGCGGTGGCGGTGGATCCGACCATGTCGACGAACAGCACGGCGACGAATCGTGTCTCGCCGCCCAGCTCGGTACCGAACTGCAGTGCTCGACGCGCCACGTCCTCGCCGACGTGCTGGCCGAACAGCTGACGCAGCACGCGTCGCTCGGCGGATTCCTCCATCATGCGGTTGAAGCCGACCTGGAGGCGACCGATCTCGCTGCCGTCGAACACGTCGACCTCGACGTCGGTCTCGCCGCGTTGCACGCGTTCGATGGCGTTGTGCAGTTGGCTGATCGGGTCGGAGATCTGGCTCGCCGTGAGCATCGACA
Source organism: Rhodococcus sp. NPDC077669 (assembly GCF_040686915.1). Lineage (NCBI taxonomy): Bacteria > Bacillati > Actinomycetota > Actinomycetes > Mycobacteriales > Nocardiaceae > Rhodococcus > Rhodococcus sp. NPDC077669. Next base: position 18,560 of record NZ_JBFBMD010000006.1, read on the forward strand.
GGACGAAGGCCTGCACGATGGCCAGCACACTGAGCAGGATGATGGCCACGGCCAGTGCGTTCGGCGAGAACACCAGGTCGGTCGTCAGCTGGGTGGCACACAGCAAGATGATGCCGATGACGGGCATCAACGTGCCCAGTCCCCACGTCATGGCCATGCGGGTACCGACGCCGGGCGTCATCGTGCGATCGAAGCGGCCTTCGCTCAGTGCCAATGCGGCGACCGGGCGCAGGATGCGTTCGCCGAGCATGTAGGTGAAACCGAAGGTGACGGTGGCGGCCATACCGACGGTGACGATGACGGCGATGGACAGCGACGGCATCTCCGCGATGGTCAGCAGCACGAAGATGATGCCGCCGATGATCCACAGAATCAGGTGCACGATGGCTTGACGCAGCGGCGCGTGCAGCGTCGTCATCTGTTCCTTGCGGGTGGGCGGGCCGCCGCGAAGCTGCCACCTGATGACCGAGCGCAGCAGTGTGTACGCGTAGATCAGGCTGACCACCAGGGCAACACCCAGATACGCACCGAAGATGTACACGTTGCGGACGCGATCGGCGACGATCGATTGCGACTCCGGAATGGGCAGACCGTAGCGAACGAAGGCGAAGACCAGAACTGCGCCGAAGACGTTGGCGATGAGCATCGAGAGCATATAGAGCGGCCAGCGACTCTTCAGGGTGAGCGAGACCGCTCGGAAAGATGCCAGCACAGGTTAAATTTAGCGGGTGAGCACCGACGAGTTGCGGGCGCAAGGTACGGGGGCGTCCCCGCGCCTCACTTCGGCCGCAGATTCGGTGCACCCGCTGGTACGGGTTGGGGCGGAATGGACGTGGCGACTGCTGGTCCTGTTTGCCGGATTCATCACTTTTGCCTATGTGATTGCGAAATTGAGCACGGTGGTCATCCCGCTGGGTCTGGCGCTGCTGGCGGCCGCTCTCCTGGTGCCGATCGTCGACTGGATGCAGCGCCGGGGAGTGCCGCGTGTCGCTGCGGTGATCATCGTGATCATCGCCAGCATCGGCGTCGTCGCCGGAATCATGACGTTCATCGTCGAGCAGTTCATCGAGGGGCTGCCGCAGGTGGGCGATCAGTTCACTCAATCGATCAACAGCGTCGAGGAGTGGCTCAGCAACGGGCCGCTGCACATCAGCGAAGACCAGATTCGGCAAGCGACCGACAATCTGGTCAAGGTCATCCAGGACAACCAGGAGGCCGTCACCAGTGGGGCATTGACCACGGCGACGGTGATCGGCGAAATTCTGACCGGGGCGCTGCTGACGCTGTTCACGCTGATCTTCTTCCTGTACGGCGGTGATCAGATCTGGCAGTTCGTCACCCGGCTGGCACCGACGAAGGCGCGCAAGAAGATTCGCACAGCCGGCATCCAAGGTTTCGGGTCGCTCGTGGGATACGTCCGCGCGACGGTGGCCGTCGCCGCAGCCGACGCGGTGGGCATCGGAGCCGGGCTCGCCATTCTCGGTGTACCGCTGGCACTTCCGTTGGCCTCGCTGGTGTTCATCGGCGCATTCATACCGATCATCGGTGCCGTGCTGACCGGATTCGTCGCAGTGTTCATCGCGCTGGTGACGAAGGGGCTCATCACCGCCGTCATCACCCTGGGCATCGTGATAGCGGTCATGCAGCTCGAAGGCCATGTGTTGCAGCCACTTCTGCTCGGCCGCGCCGTTCGGCTGCACCCACTGGCCGTCGTGCTGTCCATCACCGTCGGCATTCTGCTCGCGGGCATCGTCGGCGGCTTGCTGGCGGTCCCGATCGTTGCGGTGCTCAACACCGCCGTCCGGTCGCTGCTCGCCGACGACCCCGACGAGGTGTACGAAGAACTCGATGTCAGCGACACGCTGTACTCCGCCGAACCCAGCGACCCGGACACTCCTCCCGGTTCGTCCGAGCCCGATCGACTTGCCAAGGGGGAGCTGAACACTGCAGACCCGAAGACCGATGCGGACGACTGACCGAGTGCGGCCGACGCTGAACTCGGCCGATCCCGACAGCCCGCTGTGGCGGGCCTCGCAGGCCTTCCGCCTGGTCACTCTCGTGTACGCCGTCAGCTATCAGGCCGCGACCGTCGACAACTACACCAACCCGCGGCTGAGTTGGGCGTTGGTCGCCCTGATGGCCGTATGGTCCGGAGCTTCGGCACTCCTGCTCTCGAGGGCCACCCTGCCGCGCTGGCAGGTGGTGCTCGCAGATCAGATCATCGTGATCGCCCTGATGGCGTCGACGCGGTTGGTGGCCGACTACGACTGGTACAGCACCCGCCAGACCCTGCCCACCACCCTGTGGGCCACCAACGCCGTCATCTCCGCCGCAATTCTGTTGGGGCCCAAGGGTGGTATCGCCTCGGGTGTGGTGATGTCGTTGGTCAGTGCCCTGGTACGAGACAGGTTCGACACCGACCTGTGGTCGGACGCCACCGCCCCGGTGCTGCTGTCGGCCGGGCTCGCGTTGGGATTGGCGTCGAACACCGCCCGGCGCGCCCACGAGGAATTGCGCAGTGCGGCACGGTTGGCCGCGATCACCGAGGAGCGTGAGCGGCTGGCCCGACAGGTGCACGACGGGGTTCTGCAGGTGCTGGCCCTCGTCCGCCGTCGAGGTCTCGAAATAGGCGGTCCGGCAGCCGAACTCGCCGAGCTCGCCGGTGAGCAGGAAGTCGCTCTGCGCGTGCTGATCTCCGAACAGTCGGCTCCGCGCGACGATCACACCGGATCGATCGTCGACGTGCGCGCCCTGCTGCGCACCCAGGCCGGCACGTCGATCTCGGTGTCGACTCCCGCCGACCCGGTGCTCGTCGAATCCGACGTCGCCGACGAGCTCGCTGCCGTCGTGACCACTGCCCTGTCCAACGTCGAACTTCACGCAGGTGCCGATGCGAAGGCCTACGTACTGCTCGAAGACGTCGACGGAGAGCTGATCCTGAGCATTCGTGACGACGGCCGCGGAATACCCGCCGGACGGCTCGCCGCCGCCGAGGCCGAGGGCCGGATGGGCGTCTCGAAGTCCATCCTCGGCCGGGTCGAATCTCTCGGCGGTACTGCGATACTCGACACCGGAGAGGGCGAGGGCACCGAATGGGAAATTCGGGTTCCGCGAACGAGAGGAGCGAGATGACCGGCGACGAGAATCCGAACGCCGAGATCGCGGTGATGGTCGTCGACGATCACCCCATGTGGCGTGACGGCGTCGCCCGGGATCTCGAGGCCGCCGGATTTCGGGTGGTCGCCACCGCGGACGGAGTAGCCGCGGCCGGACGCCGCGCCCGAGCGACCACTCCCGACGTCGTCCTCATGGACATGCATCTGCCCGACGGGAACGGTGCCGATGCCACCGTCGCAGTGCTGGACGCGTCCCCGAAATCCACGATTCTGGTGCTCTCGGCATCGGCGGAACGCAGCGACGTGCTCGACGCGATCAAGGCAGGTGCGACGGGTTACCTCGTCAAGAGTGCCTCGGCGGAGGAACTGTTCGACGCCGTCCGCGCTACCGCAGCCGGACAAGCGGTGTTCACCCCGGGTCTGGCCGGTTTGGTTCTCGGCGAATTCCGGCGGATGTCGTCGTCACCGGAGCCGGAGTCCGATACCCGCCCCACGTTGACCGAGCGCGAGACCGAGGTGCTCAGACTGGTCGCAAAAGGGCTCAGCGCCAAGCAGATTGCGACCCGTTTGACGCTCAGCCACCGGACGGTCGAGAACCACGTGCAGGCGACACTGCGAAAACTGCAGCTGGCCAACCGCGTCGAATTGACCCGGTACGCCATCGAAAAGGGTCTGTAGGGGTTTGCGACCCGGCCCGACGGGCACTCTTGACCCCATGACCGACAACGAAGCAGTGGACACGACAGTCGATCCGGCCGAGCACACGAAGGGCGTCGACGCCGACCAGGATCAGACCGGTGACGAGCGCGCCGAGGCCATCGACGAATTCGACGGCCATCTGGACGGGTCGGGCGAGGAGTCCGAGCTTCCGACGCCCGAGCCGACCGAAGTGGCCGACAAGAGCGACGAGAAGACCGTCACCCGGTCCGAGTAGCCCCTACTGGGCACACAGCCTGCCGAGCGCGAATTTGGCGATCGGCAGGTAGGGAAGAACCAGCGGCAGCGGGCCGTCGATGGTGATCCACGCCCTGGTTCCACTGGGTCGTGAGACGACTCCGTGTGTCAGATCCACGCCGATGGCTCGGTTCTGGAACCATGCCGACCACGCCCACGTCCACGAGTGTTCGTCCACCGAGTGCACCTCGAAGTCGATCGGCACCCCCAACGGCCCCAGCACTCGGCCGGAGGTATCGGAGTCGAGGCGTTCACCGCGGTATTCGACGCCCATGATCTGCGGAGCCCAGGTCTTCCAGACCGTCGGGTCCATGTAACGCTCCCAGACCTCGGGTGCCGGGGCGTCGCCGGTGGATTGCAGTGTCACTCGCATAGCTCTCACCTACCCGCTGGTAGCGGTCTCCACACGGATATTCGCCGAACGTTCGGTCACCATCCACCGCCGTGGCATCGGGTGGACGTCCGGCTGGAGAGACTGAGCAGGTGCGCATCGTTCAACTGGCGAACTTCTACGGGCCGCGGTCCGGCGGTTTGCGGACGGCCGTCGATCAGCTGGGATCGGGCTACGTGGCCGCTGGTCACGACGTGACGCTGATCGTGCCGGGTGCCCGGTGGAGTGAGACGACGCTGCAGTCGGGAGTGACGCGCGTCGAGGTGCCGGCGCCGAAAGTTCCGTTCACCGGCGGCTACCGTGTGGCCGACCCGCGACGAGTGGCCTCGATCGCGTCGGGTCTACGTCCGGACGTGATCGAAGTGTCGGACCGGCTGACCCTGCGCGGAATGGGCAGGTGGGCGTCGCGGCGCGACATCCGCAGCGTGATGATCTCCCACGAGCGTCTCGACCGGCTGCTGGCTCAGACGATGCCGATGCGATACGCCCGGCCCCTCGCCGACGCGGCCAACCGACGCACTGCCGAGTCGTACGACGCCGTCGTCTGCACCACCGAGTTCGCACAGCAGGAATTCGATCGAATCGGAACGCCCAACGTCCATCGAGTCCCGCTCGGCGTCGATCTCGAGCTGTTCCATCCCCGACGACGCCGAGCCGGCGCGCGCTCGGCATGGCTGGGTAGCGCCGACCGGCTGCTGGTCCACTGCGGCCGACTGTCGGTGGAAAAGCATGTCGAGACCAGCATCGATTCGCTTGCCGCGCTCTGCGATTCGGGTATGCGGGCTCGGTTGGTCATCGCCGGCGACGGCCCCCGACGAGCGGGCCTCGAACGACGCGCCCGCGGGCTGCCTGTCGACTTCCTCGGCTTCGTCGACGGCAGGTCGGCCGTCGCCGAGCTGCTCGCCTCGGCAGACATCGCTCTCGCGCCGGGGCCGCACGAGACATTCGGCCTCGCGGCATTGGAATCGCTCGCCGCGGGCACGCCCGTCGTCGTCTCCGAAACCTCGGCACTGGCCCAGATCGTCACCCCGCAATGCGGTGGATCCTCGATCAACACCGCCGACGGCTTCGCAGCGGAAATCCAACGGCTGCTTCGACTTCCGGCCGACGGACGCCGGATCGCGGCGAGGGTACGCGCCGAAGAGTTCGGCTGGCCCGCATCGGTACACGGAATGTTGTCGGTTCTCCGCGGGCACGCCGCCTGAGAACTTCGCTACCCTGGGCCCATGGAGGCAAGGGATCTGCGAGTGTCCGATGCCGAACGCGAGCACGTCGGGCAGCTGCTGCAACGGGCAGTCGGCCAAGGCATGTTGTCGCTCGGTGAGTTCACCGAAAGAATGGACACCGCTCTGGCGTCGAAGACCCGGGGCGAACTGAACTCGGTACTCGCCGATCTACCGGGCATGCAGATCGCCGGCGAGCACCTCCCGTCGCCGAAACCCTTCGCCGATCCCACCCCACAACCGACGCCGCGCCGCGTCGTGCAGGAGCACTGGGGACACGGCGGCGGTACCCCGGACACGGTACGCGGCAGCATGTCCACCATCACCCGCAAAGGCCCGTGGAACGTACCGCGCCGGTTGAACGTGGTGACGCGGCTGTCGTCGGTGACACTCGACTTCACGCAGGCCGTCATGGTCAGCCAGGTCGTCGACATCCACGTCGACGACTACTGCAGCTCGGTCACGTTGATCCTCCCGACCGAAGCCACCGCCGACGTCAACGGTGCCGAGGCCGTTGCAGGTACCGTCACCAACAAGGTGCGCACCGGCCCGCCGTACGGACCGCTGCACGTGGTGCTCACCGGGAAGGTCCGCTTCGGTTCCCTCACCGTCAAGCACCCCTTCGGCAGCTCGTTCCGTAAAATTTTCGGATAGTCGGGCTGGACTACTCGAGGGATCCGAGTAGCACTACTCAGGCTATCGAGCCGCGCGGCCCGCAGGATCTACCCCATGACTTCTTCCCAGAACTCCGGGCTGGACCCGCAACTCGTCGCGCGCCTGTCCAGCCGCTTCGATTCCCTGGGCGACCACATGCGTCAGGTGGCCGTCGACCTGCATACATTGCAGTCGCAGCTCGGTACCGCACCCACTTCCGTGCCCGTTTCGGCTCCCGCCAGGCCACAGCCGGTGCCGCGGTCGTCTGCGCCGACCGTCCCTCCGCAGACGTTCTCGCCGCCCCAGATGCCTGCACCGCAGCAGCCCTATGCCGCGCGCGGCCCGGTGTCGGCACCTCCGGTCACGCCGCCTCCTGCGGTCGGCCGGTCCATGGCAGCCCCGCCGTTGCGAGGGCCGGTGGTCGCGCCACGGCCCCCCGCTCCGCCCCGTGAGCCGTGGTGGCAACGAGACGGCGTCATAAGTCGCCTGCTCGCCGTCGCGGGCGCAGGTGTCACGCTCGTCGGCGTCGTGATGCTGCTGGTTCTGGCCGCACAGGCCGGCTGGTTCCGGCCGCCTCTGCGCGTCGCCGCAGGCGGGGTGTTCTCCCTCGCACTGATCGGTGCCGGCGTGCGAGTGTTCGGTCGCTCCGGAGGACGCGTCGGCGGAATTGCTCTGGCCGCTACGGGTATTGCGGGTCTGTACCTCGACGTTCTGGCGACGTCCGTCCTGTACGGCTGGCTCGATCCGGTGATCGGGTTGATTGCTGCATTCGGAATTGCCGCTGCGGGAACAGCTCTCGCAGTGCAGTGGAAGTCGCAGCCGATGGCGGTATTGATTCTCGCCGGAGTCGCGGCGTGCGGGCCCATCCTGACCGACGGTCCGACCCTGGCCCTGATCGCGTTCTTCATCGCCACCTACATTGCGAGCTTCCCGGCTCAGATCGGCCGTGATTGGCCGCTGCTGCAGATCGTCCGGACCCTTCCCCTCGTCGGCACGGTCCTGATAGCGCTGGTCGGAACCGACCTGTCCGAACCGACCGACTACCGACTGCTTCTCGTCGTCGTCCTGGTGGCCGCGTCCGGAATGGGTATGTCTCTGGAACTGCTGCGCCGCAACGTCTCCGACGTGGTGGCCACCGTCATGACCGCTCTGGCTGCGCTGCCGCTGCTGATCTCGGCGAGCGTGTTCGATCGGTGGACCACCGTGACCGTGCAACTGGTTCTGGTGGCCGCGGCACTGGCGATCGTGCTGCTGGTGCACTGGCTGCCGGCGCATGCCCGCATCGCCGTCTCGATCATCGGTGCCGTGGCAATGCTGCAGGCCGCAGTCGGATCGACGACGGTCGACGTGCGTCCGGTCGTGCTGTTCGCGGTTGCCCTGGCGCTGTTCGCCGCGGCCCACCGCACCCGCTCGTCGTTGGCCTACCTGATCGGAAGCGCGTTCGGTGTGATCGGTGCGTTGACCTTCGTCTCGATCTCCCCGCCGGAGGCTCTCCTGGACTCCGATCACGCTGCCGGGAATGCGGGCAGCATCATCGGCGGAATACTGCTCGCTGCAACAGCATTCGCGTTCGCCTATGTCCTGACCGAACTGAAACTCCTCGACGACGGAATGCAGACCCTCGCCATCGTCTCCGGAGTGCTCGCCCTGTACGGCCTCACCTCGGCCACCGTGAGCCTGGGAACCTCGATCGGCGGCAACACCACCGGATTCACCGCCGGGCACACCGCCGCCACGATCGAGTGGATGATCGCAGCATTCGCCCTGCTGGCCTTCGGCTTACGGAGTATTGCCCACGCTCACCTGGCACTGCTGGCCGGACTGTCTCTGACCGCCGCCTCCATCGCCAAATTGTTCCTGTTCGACCTCGTCGCCCTGGACGGACTCTTCCGCGTCATCGCCTTCATCGCAGTCGGCTTGTTGCTGCTGATCGCGGGGACCCGATACGCCAAGGTATTCGCGGACCGAGAGGGCGCGGTCACCTCCTGACCCCCGCTGCCTCCTGACCCCCACTGCGTGAATGGACCACTGCACACACGTCTCGACGGTGCAGTGGTCCATTCACGCGTTGCGGGGGAGGGGTGGCTCCCGGCTGTGACGGCTCGCGTCAGCGTGAGCGGTTGCGCTCCCGAGCCAACAGTTCGCTGACACTGAGCACCTGGCCGTTGTCGCCGCCGCGGTGGCGGCCACTGTCGCCGCCTTCGGTGGACGGAGCGGCACGACGACCGGACGGCTTCTCCTCGCGATCCGATTCCGAACTCGCCCCGACACCGTTGCCGTTGCTTTCGGTGTCATGTCGTTCCGAGGTGCGGTGGTCGGCACCACTGCTGACGGAGCCACTGCTGTCCGAACCGTTGCGGTCGATGCCGTTTCCGTTCGAGCCGCGGCGTTCGGACCCGTTGTCGGCGTTGCCGTTTCGCCCGGAACCGTTGCGTCCGGCAGCAGTGCCGCCGTGGGTGCCGGTGCTCGAGCCGTTGGTGCCGTGCTCGTCGGCCCCGTTCGAAGCTGCCCCGTTCGTGGCGGCCCCGTTGGTAGCGGCTCCGTCGGTAGCAGCCCCGTTGATGGTCGAGCCGTGGGACGACGACCCGTTGGCACCGGTGCTGTGACCGTTCGAGCCGAGACCATTCGAAGTGTGGCTGTCAGAACCGCGGGAGCCGTTGGTGAGCGACTCGCTTCGCGGAGTGCTCGGCCGTGGTGCCTGCGATGCGCTCGGGGCTCGCAGATCGGCCAGCCAACTTTCGATGGATCGCGAATCCGGCTCCTCGACCCGTCCCGCTCGCGTGCTGCGGGTACGGCTCGGGGGTGCACTCGGCGGTTGAGGCGACTGTTCCGGTGCCGGTGCGGGTGCGTCACTCGGGGGAGCGGGTCGAACGACGTCCGCTGCCTGAGTCGGTTCGGGTTCGACGTGCGGACGCGGCGGAACTTGCGGAGCCCGAGTCGGCCCGGATACGGGTGGGCGCGGTTCGGCAGGACGCGGCGGAGTGGGACGCGCCGCGGGCGCCTGCGGCGAGTAAGCCTGCGACGAGCGAGCCTGGGGCGAGTAGGCCTGCGACGAGTACGGCTGCGCCGAATCAGGCTGGGGCTCGGCCTGCTTCGGGGGAGTGGTCGGTGCCGCGCGGGTCGGCTCGGGTGGCGTCGCCGGCCGGCCGGTCACGCTTCGACGCGACTCTTCCTTCGCGGCGTGCGTGGCACGGATCGGTCCGCCTCCGTGCGGTGCCACCACCGGAATGGGTTCGGTGAGGGGCTCACCGCGGCGCGGTGTCGGACGCATCGGGGGTGCGACGGTCGACGAGGGTGCGCCGCCCGCGAGGGCGAGTTCGGGCACGTCTCCGGTGGGCAGCAGCTCGTCTTCGAGGATGGTCTCGCCGAGGCCGAGCTTGCGCTGAATGCGCTTCATCCACTGCGGAGCCCACCAGCAGTCGTCGCCGAGCAGCTTCATCGTGGCGGGCACGAGGAACATACGAATCAGCGTCGCGTCGATGATGAGAGCGGCGATCATGCCGTAGGCGATGTACTTCATCATCACCAGATCGGAGAACGCGAACGCGCCGGTGACGACGATGAGGATCAGTGCCGCCGCGGTGATGATGCGTCCGGTATGCGAGGTTCCGATGCGGATGGCTTCGCTTGTGCTGGCACCCTTTTCGCGTGCCTCGACCATTCTGGAGAGTAGGAACACCTCGTAGTCCGTGGACAGGCCGAACACGATCGAGATGATCAGCACCAGCACCGGAGCCATGATCGGTCCCGGGGTGAAGTTCATCAGCCCCGCCCCGTGACCCTCGATGAAGATCCACGTCAGGATGCCCATGGTGGCACCGAGGCCGAGGACGGTCATCAGCACCGCCTTGATCGGCAGCACCAGCGATCCGAACGTCAGGAACATCAGCATCGTCACGATGAACACCACCAGCACGGCCATCAGTGGCAGCTTGTCGATGAGTGCGCTGATCGAGTCCTGCTCGATTGCCGGGGTACCTCCGATCATGACCGTCGCGCCGTCCGGCACGTCGATGCTGCGGAGGAAGTCGATGGCCGGTTTCGAGTCGTTGCGATCGGTCAACCCGGCCTTGAAGACGATGACGCCGTCCTTGCTGGCACCGACGGGGGTGAACTTCTCGATCAATCCGGGAGCGTTGTTCGCCTGCGTGGTGATCGCGCCGAGCGTCGGGCCCTGCGCGCCTTCGATGACCATCTTGATGGGTTCGGTGCGCTGGCCGGGGAACAGGCTGTCGAACTCTCCCTGCGCGACGCGGGTGACGTTGTCCGGCGGTAGGTAGGTCTCGTTGATGCCACCGAATTTGATGTTGCCGACGGGCAGCGTCAGAAGGACCAATCCGAGCACGATGGGCACGGTGACCTTGACGGGGTTGCGCATCACCCAGCGGGTGAGCTTGCCCCACATGCCGTTCTCGATCTCTTCGCTCGACTTGGTCTTGCGCATGAACTTCAGACCGAGGGCGTCGACGCGTGGGCCGAGGATGGCGAGCATCGCGGGCAGGATCGTGATGGCCGTCAGCGCTGCGAGCGCGACGGTGGCGATGGATCCGTATGCGACGGATTTCAGAAAGCCCTGCGGAAACAGCAGCAGGCCACCGAGGGAGGCGACGATCATCGTCGCGGAGAACACGACAGTGCGACCCGCCGTCATGACGGTACGGCGCACGGCCTGTGGCGTCGTATGTCCGTCACCGAGTTCCTCGCGGAATCTCGAGACGATGAACAGTCCGTAGTCGATGGCCAACCCGAGTCCGACGAGCGAGACCACGGGCGCGACGAACGAGTTGACCTCGGTGAAGTTGGTGAACACCTTGACGATGCCGTTGGCTCCGACCACCGTCAGACCGCCGATGATCAGCGGGAGCGCCGCGGCGACGACGCCGCCGAAGATGAAGAACAGCAGGACTGCGACGGCGGGAATCGCCAGCAGTTCCATGCGGTGGATGTCGCCGGCCATCGTCGACTGCAGTGCGCCGGCCACGGCCTGAAGGCCGGTCACCTGCACGTCGACGCCGTCGATGTAGAAGGCGTCCTTGACGGCCTGGAAGTTGTTGGTCAGTTCGGTGTCGTCGGCACCCTTCATCGCGATGCTGGCGATGGCATGTTGCTTGTCGTTGGTACCGAGAGCCGCGAGATTGGGTGCGCCGGGCACCTTGAAGTAGGTGCCGTTGACCTTCTCGATCTGGTCGGGATGGTCGACGGGGAGCGATTCGAGGCTCGAGACGACCTTCGACTGGAATTCCGGATCGTCGATCGACGACCCTTCGGGCGCGGTGTAGAGGACGATGACGTCACCCTGCTTGTCGCGTCCGAACGTCGTGTCCGCCAGACGGGCAGCCTGGGCCGATTCCGAGGTCGGATCGTCCCAACCGCTCTGACTGAGATGGCTGTTGAGATCGAGACCGTAGGCAGCGAAGCCCAACAGCCCGGCCACCATGACACCGATAACGGTGTACCGCAGGCGGTAGACGATGTCTCCCCATCTGGCGAACACTTAAGAAACTCCTTGGCGCCCGACGAGCAGGGCGGACAGCGGTCGGAAGGGCTGCAGCCACGCGCCCTCGTCGGGGAGCGAATCGAGACTCACCCGAGGCAGTGGCTCACGGAAGACGCCGGGAATGTCCTCGAGGTCGAGGAATTCCAGGATGTCCGACGTGACAGCCCAGCTTGCGTGCTCCCGGAATCCCAGTACCTGAACGGGTACTCCGGTTGCTGCGATGGCCTCCAACGGCCCCTTGAACGCCTGACCGTCGGCGGACGCGACCATGACACCGGCGAGGCCGCCGTCACGGTTGCGGAAGTCGATGTGGTCGAGCATGTCGGCGTCGACATCACTGTCTTCGTCGACCTTGGGCTTGGCGAACACCGCGAAGCCCACGTTACGCAATGCTTCGACCCAGGGGCGGACGACGTCGGCGCTGCCGGGTGCAATGTTGGTGAACACCGTTGCCTCGGGCTCGAGCGTCGCGGTGCCCGAGGTGGACAGTTCGGCGGTGCGGCTGAGCAGCCATCGGCCCAGCGCATCGAATCGTGGGCGGTAGGCAGCGGTGGGCCGGCCACCCAGGATCGCGCCGAGACCCATGTCCAGGTTGGGTGCATCCCACACGAGCAGGACTCGCTTGCTGTGGCGGGACTCACCGATCGCCCCGAGCTCGGCGGGATCGATCACGGTGTCGGGCATGTCCGTACTGACGCTCATGCTGTCTTCTTTCCCCAGATCAATTCCGTCACCGAGCTGCCCACCTGCTGGGCCTTGCCCTCGAACTTGGTCACCGGCCGCTCGTGCGTCATGGGCGACTCCCAATCGAGAACGGTCAGGCCGGGCTCGGCGTTCCCGGCCTCGGCAATCCACTCAGCGTATTCGGCGTGATCGGTGGCCACGTGCAGAACGCCGCCCGGCTTCAGGCGATCCGCGATCATCGCGAACGTCGGGCCCTGCAGGAGACGACGCTTGTGGTGGCGCACCTTGGGCCACGGGTCCGGGAAGAAGACGCGAACGCCGGTCAAGGACTCCGAGGTCAGCATGTTCTCGAGGACGTCCATCGCGTCGCCGCGGAACAACCTGACGTTCTCGATGTTCTCGCGCTCGATCTGCTGCAGAGTCTGCGCGAGCCCGGGTCGGTAGACCTCGACGGCCATGAGGTTGACGTGCGGCTCGGCCATCGCCATCGCCGTGGTGGCCGTGCCCGTGCCCGACCCGATCTCGAGAATCGCCGGACCGCTGCGCCCGAACCAGGCGTCGATGTCGATCTGCTCGTCGGCGACATCGCGGCCGGTGCGCGGCCACAGGTTGTCCCAGGTGCTCTGCTGAGCGTCGGTCAGCGCTCCGCGGCGGGAGCGGAAACTGGTCACTCTGGGGTACAGCCGCGAGCCTCGTTCCTGGGTCTGCACCGAGTTGTCTCCGGTGTCGGCAGAGGTGTCCTGTGGCTCGTTCACCGGTCCATTGTCGCGCATCGGCGGAGTGTGTGACAGGTGGGTCTCGAGTTGAAGTTGAGACTTGCCGTTCCATCGCTGATCAGCGGTAGGACCGCGTTCTATAACTACAACGGTGTAATTCTCGACGGGCCGTCCGGAAAGGCCGTCGTGTGCCAGAATCGGTGCCGCAGCAGGGGGCTGCGGGCCACGTGGCCGATCGTGCTCGACGAGCCGATCGCACATCTCGATGTGGCCGTTCGGTGGGTCGTTTCCGGGGGGATCGATGATGGACGGTGCCGAGGCAGGTCTGGGTCGATTGCGTGTGCGCTCGGAAGAGGTGGACGCGGCCGGGGCCGGCGCAGGCCGGAAGGCTGTCGAGAATGCTGTCGAGCGGCGTCTGCGGCCGCTGGAGGTGCACGTTTCCGGCCGCGTCGGAGTCGGGAAGTCGGTGATTGTCTCGGTGCTCGCTGCCGCGCGACTGCATACCGACGGGTTCGAGGTCCGGTTGCACGAGAGCGGATGGGCCGATACCTCGCGTGCCGCGGAGGTGCAGCAGAGCCGCACCGCATCCGATGTCGACGTTCTCGTCCACGTGCTGGCCGGTGCCGTGTCCCCGGACGACATCACCTTCCTCTCCGCTCGACCCGGCGGACCGCCGGCACACACCGTGATCCTGCTGAACAAGGCCGACACTCTCGACGAACCCGCGGCGACAGCCGCAGCGGCATCCGAGCAACTGGGGCGAAAAGTGCTGCCGGTGATGGGATCTGTTGCAGCGGGCCTGGGCGGCGCGGCCCGAGGCTCCGCTGTGGACATGGCCGATGTGCGGGCCGTCGCGGCCGGTGCGCTGCGTACTGGGGATCTGATGACGGTCGATCGGTTTCTGAGTGCTGATATTCCGCTCTCGACGCTCCGCCGAGAGGCACTGCTGGACCGTGTGGAATTACGCGGTCTCGCCCTGCTGGTCGAGGCGCTCCGGCGGCGCAGCGGGGTGTCCGACGCAGATGTACTGCGTGAGCTGTGGGAGGCCACCGGCGTCGACGCCGCGACGACGGTGGTGTCCGACGCTGTCTCGGCTGCTGCCACGGCGCGCGACGACGACCTGCACGAACAACTGCTGCAGATATCCGCCCGTCACCGAGACGTTCGAGGGGCCGTCGAATCCTATCTGGCTTCGGACGAGGCGGTGGCTGCCGATATGCGCTGTGCTGCAGCGCGATTGGCGGTGCCGATCGAGACGGGCTCGGAGCAGGCCCTGCTGGAGCAGGCATTGGTGTGGAAGCGGTGTGCCGCCACCTCGGAGGACGACGCCGTCCGGCGCTCCGCCCTGGCCCTGTGCCGCGGCTACGTGCGGATGCTCAGACCGTGACCGATCCGAACCGGATCGCGTTGCCGGACGATCTGAAAGGTGTTCTGCGTCGACGGAACTCGGAATCCCTCGTACGCATCGACCGTGCACGCAGCAGCCGACCTGCAGGCATTCACGTCACCGGCACCGCAGCATCCGGCAAGACCGAGATATGCCATCTGCTCACCCGGCGCGACGGCGCGGAGATCGGGTTCGCCGACTCGGTCGAGGAGGCCGCGGTGGTCGTGATCGTCGTCGACGCGTCGGCTCCGGTCGGCCGTGCCGACGTCGAGCGCTGGCGTCTTGCCTTCGAATCGACACCGGTTGTGTTGGTGGTCAACAAGATCGATGTGCATCGCCGGTGGCGCGAAGTGGTCGACGCCGATATCGAGATCGTCGCCGAGCGTGTTCCGCGTGCGGTGGAACACTCCGTTCATCCGGTCTCGGCACGGTTGGCACGAGCCGGTAGGGAGAGCGGCGATGCTGCCGTGTTCGCGGAGTCGGGTTTCGGGGCGGTCGCCGACAGAATCGACGCGTTGCTGATGCAGGCCGCGGCGGTAGGGGCCCAGCGTAAATACGTTGCTGTAGTGCAGGAATCTGCCGCAGAGGCGAAGGCCGCCATCGTGGCCGAAGCTCGCGCAGTGACCGGAGGTGGTGACACCGCCCCTCTGCGTGCCCGGCGGGCGCGGCTGCTCGATGAACGAGAACATCTCGGTGGTGACCGACGAGCATTGCTGCACAACCGTATTCAACGGGTTCGGGTCGACTGTATTCACGCTGCGGCCGAGGACGTTCGGATGCTCGGCGCGCGGGTACGGCAGACGATAGAGGGATCGCGGCGGGCCGAACTCGGCCATCTGCCCGGGCACCTCGCCGAGTCCGTACAGGCAGTTCGAGCACGCGCCGACGCTGCATTGTCCACCGGTCTCCGCGCCGTGGAAGTCGAACTCGGGCTCGTCGACACGGTGCCCGAATCCGGTACCGCAGGCGGTGAGATCGACATCGGCGAACCGACCAGGCGACGCGGGATCGAGGACGTCCTGATGGTCGCACTGGGGGCCTCGGCAGGGGTGGGACTGGGTCGGCTCGTCGTTTCGCCCCTGGCTCTGATTCCTACCTTGGCCGTCGCCAACACGATCGTCTCACTGGCCATCGGTGCCGCGATCGCGTGGTGGTCGACCCGCTCACGCGCACTCGTCGCCGACCGTGCGCACCTTCGCGGCTGGACCCAGGAAAGTCTGGCTCGCGTGAAATCGGACGTGGAACAGCGGCTGCTCTCTCGCATTCTCGACGCCGAGTCCGCGCTCGCGTCGGCATTGACCTCGGCGGACCGGGAGGCGGCGGCACGTATCGATCTGTCGCTGGCCGAGATCGACGCCGAACTTCGCACGCTCGCCGATCACAGATCGGCGCTGCTCTCGGCCTGCGATCGGGATCTGGCTGCACTCGAGCGCGGGCTGGAGCGATTTCGCGGGTCCGGGCGCGACTCGGTCGTGCCGTCGAAGCCCGTGGAATTCTCTCCCGGCGATCCGGAACCGATCGGCGCACCGATGCGTCGAAGCGGGTAGGTGCACGTCCGAACATGTTCGCAGGCGGCGAACAGGGACCCGACAGTGAGGAGCGTCGATGATCGCGGTGGATGGCTTCGCAGTGGGCGGTTTCGAGACGAACGAGCCGGCCGAGGACGCGTCGGACGACGGTGGCGGATACGTCTCGACGGACTGGTTCGATCTCGACGGCGACGGTCGTCACGAGACTTCCGTTCGGACGACGGAGGCCGGAACGACGGTGGGAACGGATGTCGATGGAGACGGTGTGACAGACAAGTTCACCGCCTTCGACCGTGACGGGCACTACGAATCCTGGGAGATTTTTCGGGAAGCGAACGGTTTCGGGCAGGGCAGATCGTCCGAATCCGGCCGACTGTAGGCCATTCGGTCTGATTTGCATCGGCGCTGGTGGATGGCTTCTTGCGTCGGTCTTTCCCTATCTGAATCGGTCTTGTGACCAATCGGACAACACCCTGTTTCTGGAATCACGTCGCTCGGCGTTAACCTGATGAACAGGACATCCGGCGCTCGGTCCTCGGCTTGCTGTATCCAGTAACATGGTGTACTGCAGCTCGAACGGCCGAGCAGCGCCCCGCCGAGAGGGGAAAACCGAGATCTACTCGTGCGTGCTTGCCCACAGCGATCGTGCGAATTCTTCCCGGTTCCGGCTAACCCCAGGAGAGTTAGATGACCTCAGCGACCATTCCCGGTTTGAGCGGCACCGACAGCGTGCCGACTCGACACAAAGAACTGCTTGCCTGGGTTGCTCAGGTAGCCGAACTGACCGAACCGGACTCCGTGGTGTTCGCTGACGGATCCGACGCCGAATGGGAGCGCCTGACCGACAAGCTGGTCGAGGCAGGCACCTTCACCCGTCTCAACGACGAGAAGAAGCCCAACTCGTTCCTCGGCAATTCCGATCCGTCGGACGTGGCCCGCGTCGAGTCGCGCACGTACATCTGTTCCAAGGACGAGATCGACGCCGGTCCCACCAACAATTGGATGGACCCGTCGGAGATGCGGTCGTTGATGACCGAGCTGTACCGCGGTTGCATGCGAGGACGGACCATGTACGTCGTTCCGTTCTGCATGGGACCGCTGGATGCTGCCGATCCCAAGTTGGGCGTCGAGCTCACCGATTCGGAGTACGTCGTCATCTCCATGCGTGTGATGACCCGCATGGGTCAGGCCGCTCTGGACAAGATCGGCGACGACGGGTTCTACGTCAAGGCGCTGCACTCGCTCGGTGCTCCGCTGGCCGAGGGTCAGGCCGACGTGCCGTGGCCGTGCAACGACACGAAATACATCACGCACTTCCCCGAGGACCGCGAGATCTGGAGCTACGGGTCCGGTTACGGCGGTAACGCTCTGCTGGGCAAGAAGTGCTACTCGCTGCGTATCGCGTCGGCCATGGCCCACGACGAGGGCTGGCTCGCGGAGCACATGCTGATCCTCAAGCTGATCTCCCCCGAGAACAAGGCGTACTACATCGCGGCGGCATTCCCGTCCGCGTGCGGTAAGACCAACCTCGCGATGATTCAGCCGACCATTCCGGGCTGGCGTGCCGAGACCATCGGCGACGACATCGCGTGGATGCGCTTCGGTGAGGACGGCCGTCTCTACGCCGTCAACCCGGAGTTCGGTTTCTTCGGTGTCGCTCCGGGCACCAACTGGGACTCGAACCCGAACGCGATGAAGACCATCGATCAGGGCAACTCGGTGTTCACCAACGTCGGCCTGACCGACGACGGCGACGTGTGGTGGGAAGGCCTCGAAGGCAAGCCCGATCACTTGATCGACTGGAAGGGCAACGACTGGACGCCCGAGTCCGGAACCGATGCCGCACATCCGAACTCGCGGTACTGCGTGCCGATGGCTCAGTGCCCGTCGATGGCTCCCGAGTGGGACGACCCGCAGGGTGTGCCGATCTCGGCGATCCTGTTCGGCGGACGACGCAAGACCACCGTTCCGTTGGTGACCGAGGCCCGCGACTGGCAGCACGGAGTGTTCATGGGAGCCACCGTCGGCTCCGAGCAGACCGCTGCTGCCGAGGGCACCGTCGGTACCGTCCGACGCGACCCGATGGCCATGCTGCCGTTCCTCGGTTACAACGTGGGCGATTACTTCCAGCACTGGATCGACCTCGGCAAGAACGCCGACGAGTCCAAGCTGCCGAAGGTGTTCTACGTCAACTGGTTCCGTCGCGGCGACGACAAGCGTTTCCTGTGGCCCGGATTCGGTGAGAACTCGCGCGTGCTCAAGTGGATCGTCGAGCGCATCGAGCACAAGGCCGCGGGGGTCGAGACCCCGATCGGTGTCGTGCCCACGGCCGAGGCACTCGATATCGACGGCCTCGACACCACCGTCGACGACGTCGCCGAGGCACTCGCGGTGAACACCGACGAGTGGAAGGCCGAGATCCCGCTGATCCAGGAGTGGTTCGACTTCGTCGGCGAGAAACTGCCCACCGGAATTCAGGACGAATTCGACGCCCTCAAGCAGCGCCTGGGCGCGTAGTATTCACGAGACAGAACGGGGCTCACCGAGGGGTGGGCCCCGTTCTGGCTTTCGAAGTATGCGAGATCAGGCGGTGAGAGCGGCCGCGCCGTGCAGGGTGCCGAGGCCGCCCAACGCAGCCGGCACCACCTGCAGCCCGTCGAGGAACTTCAGGCGCGCGTGCAAGGCGATCGACTCCCGGATCGGATCCCACAGCGGCGGGCCGGCCTGAGCGAAGCCGCCGCCGATCACCACCACCCGGACGTCCACCAGTGCGACCGCCGATGCGATGGCCTGACCGAGAGCCACTCCGGCGCGTTGCAATGCGGTGACGGCGAGCGGTTCGCCCGCGGCGGCATCCGTAGCCAGTTCGACACCGGTGTTCCCGGGCCAGCCCTGCTCCCGAGCCCACCGAACCGCCGAGGGGCCGCTGGAGACGGTCTCGACGCACCCGATTCCGCCGCACGCGCAGGGCGTCGTCGAACCGGGGACGACGATGTGGCCGATGTGCCCGGCATTGCCACTGGCTCCGGCGACGATCTTCCCGCCCAGCACCAGACCTCCGCCGATGCCGGTGGACACCACGAGGCTCAGCACGTCCGGTATCCCGACAGCGGCACCGAATCGATGCTCACCCAATGCCGCTGCGCTGCCGTCCATGGCCAGAAGTACCTCGGCGTCGGGCAGTGCGGCGGAGATGTGCTCGCGCAGGCCGAACCCGTTCTTCCACTCGTCGACGTTGATCGGCGCGACCGACCCTGTGACGAGGTCGACCGGACCGGAGCACGCGACCCCGACCTGTGTCACGTCGACGCTTCCGACGACCCCGTGCAGCAGTTCGGCACAGGCCTCCCACACGCCGGTGGCCGGTGTCGGAACTGTCTCCGGGAGCTGCGGACGTCCGTCGTCGCCGACGAGTGCCGCTGTCATCTTGGTGCCGCCGATGTCGAGCGCGAGTGCCGTCATCGATCCAGGTTATGCGGGAGTGGAGCCTGCGGAATGACCCATTGGCTATCCAGTCGGTTTCAGGACCAGGACGAGGTTGCTGCCGAGGAACTCGCGGAGTATCGGTACACGCATCATCCACCATGCCCAGCGCGGATGATAGCGCGGAAACGCGGCCAGTAGCGTTGCGTTGGGAGTGCTTCGCGCCCAACGTAATCCGTCTGCCGCGCTGATGTCGAACAGGGATTCGCCGAATCGGTTCTTGGGTTCGTGTCCGGTGGTGCGGGCGTAGCGTCGGGCCGCGTATTCGCCGCCGAGATAGTGCCACGGCCGGGTCTCGTGGCCGCCGAACGGGCCGAACCAGATGGTGTACGAGAGCACCGTGAGGCCGCCGGGTTTGGTGACGCGCAACATTTCCTCGGCCATGGTCCACGGCTCGCGGACGTGCTCGGCGACGTTCGACGAGAAGCAGATGTCGACGCTGTCGTCGCGGAAGGGCAGTGCCATGCCGGAGCCGCGCACCGAACCGGGGATCTGCAGTCCGGCGGCGTGCATTTCCGAGGCGTCGGGTTCGACGGGCAGATAGCGCGCGCAACTCGCGCCGAAGACGTCGGCGAAGTATCCGGGTCCGCCGCCGACGTCGAGCACCGTGGCCGCCGACATGTCGGTGCCGGTCAGGCCGCGGTACAGGTCTCCGATCAGTTCGACGGAATCACGGGCCAGGGCGCCGTAGAAGATGTCCGGAGAACTCTGCTCGTGCCCGAAGTCCTTCAGGAGCTTCACCGAGCGACGCAGTGTCGCGCGAGAGGCGAACAGTCGTGTCACGGCGGAAGTCACGAAAACGAACCCTAGCGGTTAGTGTGGCAGCGGTATTCGACGACGGTCGAGAAGCGAGCACGGTGGATGGGGTGAAGCGAGCGGTGCGCGAGGTTCTGTTGCTGTGCTGGCGCGATACCGGGCATCCGCAGGGCGGCGGCAGCGAGCGCTACCTCGAGCAAGTAGGCGCGGGCCTGGCTCGACGAGGTGTCCGTGTCACGCTGCGGACGGCCTCCTATCCCGGTGCTCCGGCCGAGGAGATCGTCGACGGCATCCGGATCAGTCGCGGTGGTGGTCGTCTGTCGGTGTATCCCCGCGCTCTGGGCGCCATCGCCGCCGGTCGGCTCGGTTTCGGGCCGCTCAAAGGGATCTCCCCGGATGCCGTGATCGACACCCAGAACGGCATTCCGTTCTTCTCCCGCGCAGTACTCGGTGTGCCGGTGACGCTGCTGGTGCATCACTGTCACCGTGAGCAGTGGCCGGTGGCGGGCCCGATGATGGCCAAGCTCGGCTGGTGGCTCGAGTCGACGATCTCACCGAAGGTGCACCGCCGCAATCAGTACCTGACCGTGTCGTTGCCTTCTGCAGACGAGCTGATCGCTCTCGGTGTCGACCGGGAGCGCATCGCCGTGGTCCGCAACGGTGCCGACGACATCCCACTGTCTGTACCGGAAGGCGGCGAGGACACCCGCACGCCCCACCCGTCCTTGTCCGTGCTGTCGAGGCTGGTTCCACACAAGCAGATCGAGGACGCGATCGACGTCGTGGCTGCACTGCGCGGCAGCATTCCCGACATCCATCTCGACGTCATCGGCGGCGGGTGGTGGGAACGGAATCTTCGCGAGTACGTCACGAGCCTGGGCGTCGATCGATACGTCACCTTCCACGGTCACGTCGACGAGGAGCGCAAGCATGCACTGCTCGGTCGGTCGTGGGTGCATGTGATGCCCTCCCGAAAGGAGGGCTGGGGCCTCGCCGTCGTCGAAGCTGCCCAGCACGGTGTTCCCACGGTGGGCTATCGCAGCTCCAAGGGACTCACCGATTCGATCATCGACGGCGTCACCGGTGTTCTCGTGGGTGGTTCGACATCCGGAGCCGAGGACCGCGATGTGTCCGCGCTGACCGGTGCCGTTGCCGAACTGCTGCAGGACGCAGAGGCCCGCACCCGCCTCGGTGAGAAGGCACGAGTCCGCGCGGGTGAGTTCTCCTGGGGCCAGTGCGCCGACGGCGTGTTCTCGGTGCTCGACGGGACGACGCGCGGCACCTGGTCGTCAGGCCTGGTGGGGTCGGCCGACGCGCACACGCCTGCCGAATCGGCTCAGGAGTCCTACCGCTAGTCCGCCGAGCAACAGCAGTGCCCACGCCAGATGTGCGAGCACAACGGCTGTTGCCGAACGACTTTCGAGCATCGCCGGATCCGGCACCCGATAGAGGCTCAGTTCCTCGTCGGAGTACACGGCGTCGAGTCGGTCCAACGTCTGCTGCGCATTGCCGAGCTCGCCCGGAGTCGTGTTCTCCACCAGTACCCAGCCGACACCCAGGGCCGCGAGAGTGTCCGCGGAGTCGCCTGCGAGCAGAGCGTTCTGCACGTCCGTCGCCCGTTTTCCTTCCCCGCGGACCGTGCCGCCTGCGACGAGGAGTTCACCGGTCTGCAGTACGTCGAGCGGCAGCATGCGGGGTGCGGGATCGAGAACGGGTGCTGAGCCGCTGTAGGGAAAGCGTCGGAACATTCCGGCGGGAAGGACGGCCACGTCGCCGTCCTGGTCGGCGAGTTCCGCCGAGACGGCCCGCCACGACTGCGGGTACGTCACCGGTTTCAGTGCGCTGCCGACGCCCCAGCCGAGGTCGGGGAGCGCAATGAGCAACGCCAGCACGGCCACGCCCCCCGGCAGCCATGCATTGCCGAATCGGGTGCGCCGGGACGCCAACCAGCTGACACCGGCCGCAGCGGCGAGAGCGTATATCGGCATGGCCAGCGCGACCCACTTCTGCGAATCGCGGAGCAGACCGGCCCCGGGGACGGTGTCGCCCAGTACACGAGCCGCCGCCAACCCCGGTCCGGTTGCTGCCAGCGCAGGAAGCACGATGGCAGCGAGCGCAACGACACTCAGGCCCACGATCACCGGATTGCGTCGACGCAGATACAGCGGCCGTATCCCGAGAGCGACGACGGTCAGCAACAGGACCGTCCCCACGACAGCGAAAAGTCCTGTCCGAGAACCGGGTACGGCATCGGAGTTCCAGATTCCGCCGAGACCGGCCAGGCTACCCACCGTGCCCAGACCCGGTTCGGCGCGTGCTGCGAACGCAGCCCAACCCGCCGGATCCGCCGGTTCGACGCCACCGCCCGACACCATCGTCGCCGTCAACCACGGCGCCGACGCGACGGCGGCGATCGCGAGGGTGGCGACCACGCGCAGGCCGCGTCGGGCACCCCCGGGGAGGGCGACGACGAGTAGCGCGACGGTTGCCGCCAGCAACGCACCGGTGGGAGTGAGCCCGGCCGCGGCCAGGCAGACGGCGAGGGCCCACCAGGAGCGACCGGACCTGACCGCGAGTGCGGCGACCACCGTCCACGGGAGGGCGGCGTAGCCGACGAGCAGACTCCAATGTCCTTGCAGCAGGCGTTCGGCGACGTAGGGGTTCCACACGGCCACCGTCGACGCGACGAGCAGCGCAGGCAGTGGTGCGGTGGGCAGCATCCTCTGCGCCATCACCGCCGCGCCCCAGCCGGCCATCCACAACGCCAGCAGCAGAACGGCCTTGACCACAAGGCCGCCGTCGAACACCGTGGTCAGGGCCGCGATCGTGGCATCCTGCGGCACTGCCCGCGCGGCCGCGTCGGCGATTCCCCAGGCGGAGTCGGTGAAGTAGGAACGGGGGGTGCTGACGGCGTCGCGAAGCAGGAGATATCCAGGGCCGAGCAGTGGTCCGAGAACGACGAGCGAGAGCAGCAGGCTGTAGAGCGGCGGCGTCCACCTCGACCTCGACCACGCCATGATCGGCACCCTATACCGTGGACGCATGTCGTTTCGCGCCTCGTCCGAGGCAGACCACCCGGCGGGTGCGTCCGTCGCCGGGATGGGGATGGTGACGGCCGGCTCGATGTTCGCCAATGTCGTGGCGTATCTGCTGCAGGTGCTCGCGAGTCGCATGCTCGGTGTCGAGGGTTACGGCGAGTTTGCGAGTCTTCTTGCGGTGCAATTGGTTCTGGCGGTCCCGGCGTTGGCGTTGCAGTCCGTCGTCGCGCGCGAGGTGGTGCGCGGCCGCAGTTCGCGCGAGCTGCGTGGTGTCGGCTACCGCTGTGCGGCGGTCGTGGGTGTGCTGGCTCTCGCTGTGTCCCCGGCGTTGTCGGCGGCCATGGACGTCTCCGCAGCGGCGACGGTGTCGGCCGTGATCGCTGCGCCGGTGCTGGTGTTGTTGGCCGCGGAGCAGGGGCTGCTGCAAGGACGCGGCCGGTTCGGCGCACTCAGCGTGGTGTTGGCGGCGGCCGGTTTCGGCAAGGTGGCGCCGGCGGTGGTCGTGTTGCTGCTCGGCGGCGGCCCGGGTTCGGTGCTGCTGGCCACGGCGGCCGGTATCGGGGTGGTGGCCGTCGGCGCGCGGTCGGCCGCTGGAGTGCCGGTGAACGCGGTGTCGGAAACCAGGGTGACCGTTCTGACGGTGCTGCAGGCCTCGCAGGTGCAGTTGGTGCTGATCGCGATGTCCGCATTGGATCTGGTGCTGGCTCGGTCGTTGCTCAGCAGTACCGAGGCCGGGCTGTACGCGGTCGGTGCCGTCGCGTCCAAAGCGGCGTTCTGGCTGCCGCAGGCGGTCGGAGTGGTGTTGTATCCGCGCATGGCGAACCCGCTGCACTCGGCTGCCGCAGTGCGATCGGCGCTGACCGTCGTCGCCGGACTCGGCACGGTACTGGTACTCGGGGGCGCGCTGGCGTCGCCGCTACTTCCTGTGGTTGTGGGTGACACGTATTCCGGTGTGCAGCAATACTTGTGGCTCTTCGTACTGCAGGGGGCGTGCCTGGCGGTACTGCAGAGCGCACTGCTGTGGGCGATCGCGGGGGAGCGCACCCGCCTGGCCCTCGTCGCCTGGTTCGCCCTCGCGGTCGAGGTGCTGCTGTTGCTGTTCGTGGCGTCCACCCTGGCCCAGTTCGTCACCGTCGCAGCCGTTACCGCCGCAGTCACGATGGTCGTCGTGTGCGCAGTCGTTCTGTTCGGAGACAGGATCAGTCGCCGGCAGGTCTGATCTCGCCGATGATCTCGAAGTCGACAGCACCCGCCAACGCCAGATAGATCGGTTGCGAAACGTGGCCGTCGGACAGAAACAGGTGCCCACGGGCACCGGTGAACGACACCGAATCGGATACGGATTCGATGATGCGAACATCTGCTGTGCCTGCCCTGTTCACCAGCGCGCCCAACAGTTTGATGCCCTCGTAGCACGACTGTCCCAGTGCGCCGACGATCGGCGCATCGACCCCGAATGAACGAGCGAAACGAGCCGAGAATCCCAAACTTGCTTCGGTGGCGAGGGTTTCGAAATAGCCGGACGCGACGTAGAGCCCGTGGGTGTTCTCGCCGCCGGCCGCCAGCAACATGTTCTCGTCCATCAGTGGACTGAGGCGGATGCAGTGCGCGTCCAGCCCGGCACCGGCGAATTGCTGATGGAAATGGACTGCGTCGTCGCCGATGAGGAGGACCACGGTCGCGTCGGCACCCGACCGCTCGATCGCGGTGACGGTCCTTGCGAAGTCGCTCGTGCCGACCGGTGCGAACTCCGCGTGCACCACCGATGCGCCCAGCCCACGGAGCCGAGTTGCGGTGATGGAAGCGCTCTTTCGGGGCCAGACGTAGTCGTTTCCGACGATTGCCCAGCGGCGTCGTCCGAATTCGCGAACGAGGAACTCCAGCGCCGGCACCAGCTGGTTGGCAGGGGTCTCACCGGTGATGAACAGTCCCGGGTAGCGGTCGCCGCCCTCGTACATGGAGGTGTACACGTACGGAATCCGTCCGAGCGTCACCGGAATGACGGCTCGCCGTACCGCCGAGGTGTGCATCCCCGCCACCGCATCGAGGGCACCGGCATCGAGCAGCGTCGCGACCTCGTGGGCCACCGTCACCGGATCGCGGCCGCCGTCGATGGACATCAACTCGACGCGGCGGCCCAACACACCGGCCGAGGCGTTGAGTTCGTCCCTGGCCAGCTGGGCCGACAGCTCGCTCGACGGTCCGATGATGCCGAACGGTCCGGACATCGGAAAGATCAGGCCGACGCGAAACGTGTCGAACCGATCGCTGTTCATCGTGCCGTCCGTCCGCTCGGTGTCTCTTCGCGGTTCGCTTCACCATAGAATCGCTGAGAGAGACTGTAGCGCCGACGCAGGAACCGAGCAGGGGGACGATCACGTGGATCACCAGGATGCTGCGTCGGCAGCGCGTTTGCTCACCGTGGTCGAGCGGGCCGTGTCGGATCGATTGCGCGCCACCCTCGTGCCGTGGGAATTGGACCTCGAAGAATGGCGAGTGCTGTCGTTGTTGTCCGACGGTGAGGGACACACGATGGCCGAGACAGCGGAGTTCGCATTGCTCTCCCCGCCGACGTTGACCAAGGCGGTCAACCGGCTGGTCTCCAACAATCTGGTGCACCGCCGTACCGGCACCGTCGATCGTCGCCAGGTGCTGATCCGCTTGACGGCCCGTGGGAAGGCGAAGCACGACGCGGCCGCCCCGATGATGAACGACGCCGCGGCGATGGTCTTCCCGTCGGAGTCGGATCGTGAGCTGTTGCAGTCTCTGCTCCGGGCCCTCGAGACCAACGCGAAGACGGCCTCGATCACCCACTGACCTTTCTCGGCGTCCGGTCTCGGACGCGGTCTCCGCCGTAACCTGCCAGGTCGGCCGCTTTCGTGATCTCTTTTTAACATGTTTCACATTGCAATAGTGTCCACGGAAAGTATTGTTCCGATGCAGCGCAGCCAGCGCTCTCGCCGCGAACCGAAGTGGACACCCGTTCATGAACATGAAGAAATACTTCGAGGGGCCAGCGACCAGCCTCGACGATCAGATCGAAAGCTACGCAACCTCCCGAGTGCCCGACGACCAACGCTGGCGGCGGCCGGCGATCCTGCTGGTCCTCACCGGCAACGTGACCGCGATGTTCTGGTTCGCCCTCGGCGGCCAGATCGGGTTTCTGGTGGGATGGCCGATGTTCCTGATCCCCGTGGCGTACATGGTGATCGGTGCGACGCTCGTCGGCAGCCTCATCATGCGTATCGCCAGCCAGGAGGGTCTGTCGCTGCCACTGCTCACCCGCGGGCTCGGATTCGGAACCAAGGGTTCTGCCGTCGCCTCGCTCGTCTACGCGGTCAACTACGTGTTCTACTTCATTTTCGAGGGCAGCATCGTCTCGCACGGGCTCAGTGAGCTCGCGGGGATCGATATCGACTCCGCGTGGGCCACAGTGGTATTCGCGCTGGTCGCACTCGTGGCGCTGTTCTTCTCCTGGCGCGGTATGCACTCGATGAACATTCTGCAGCGATTCGGGATGCCGATCTTCCTGATCCTGTTCGCCGTCGGTATGTACATGCTCGCCAGCGGTTACGTACTCGTCGGGCCCGGCGAATGGGAAGCGACCGGAGGATTCACCGCCACCGCACTGTGGCAGGCGTTCAGCCTCGCGAACGGGCAGGTCGTGTTCCAAGCACTCATCGCCACCGACTACGGACGGTTCGTCAAGAAGAGCGTCAGCTATGTCGGAACGGCCGGACTGATGCTGGCAGAACTGCTGATGATCGTCGTCGTGATGATTCTCGGTGTGTTCCTCGGTTTCACGATGCTGCGTCATTTCACCGGAACCACTGCAACACCGGAACTCTCGGCCACCGACCCGGGATTGTACTTCGCCATCGTCATGGGTCTGCTCGGCGTGATCTTCGCGGTGGTCACCCAGGTTCGCATCAACGTCATGAACCTGTATTCAGGATCCCTCGCCCTGTCCAACGCGTGGGATGTGCTCTCGCCCAGGAAGGTCGGGCGTCAATGGTGGATGGTGGCGCTACTGGTGGTGGGCGTGCTGTGCTACCCCGTCAACATTCTGCAGTACACCGACAAGTTCCTGGCCGTCACCGGCATCATGACCAACACCTGGATCTTCATTCTGCTCGCGGACTACTTCGTGTGCAGAAGACTGCTCGGCCTGGCTCCACGCGACAACATCGAGTTCCGCGAAGGGCGAGTGCGCAATTGGAACCCCTGCGGCATCATCGCCATGGCAGCGGGCGTCGCGGTGGGCGGACTCGGCGTGTTCGGCCTCTACCCGTCGTATTACGCGTCGTTCATCGCCATGCTTCTCGGTCCTCTTCTCTACGTTCCGCTCACGATGGCAACCCGCGGACAGTTCTACGAACCACCGAAATCGAACGATCCCCTCATCGCCGAAAGGATTGTGGCGTCATGACATTCACTGCAGCGGCCGTCCAATTCGAGCCCACTCTGTTCGCCAAGGAATCGAACGTCGCCGCTCTGAGCGACCTCGTGGAGAAGGCGGCGTCGGACGGAGCGCGCCTGATCACGACACCCGAAATGGCAACCACCGGCTACTGCTTCCACGACACCGAGGAAGCGGCAACCGTCGTCGAACAGATCCCCGGCCCCACCACCGAGACGTTCGCCGAGATCGCCTCGCGTCGTAACTGCTACATCGTCGTGGGCATGCCCGAAGTCGATGCGACGAGCGGATTGTTCTACAACAGTGCAGTTCTCATCGGTCCCGAGGGAATCGTCGGCACACATCGCAAGACGCATCCGTACATCGCCGAACCCAAATGGGCGGCCCCGGGCGATCTCGGGCACCAGGTGTTCGAGACCCCGCTCGGTCGCATCGCACTGCTCATCTGCATGGATCTGCACTTCCTGGAGACGGCGCGAGTGGCTGCGCTTCAGGGTGCCGACGTGATCTGCCACATCAGCAACTGGCTCGCCGAACGCACTCCTGCCCCCTACTGGATCAGTCGGGCCTTCGAGAACAACTGCTACGTCATCGAGAGCAATCGCTGGGGTCTCGAACGAACCGTTCAGTTCAGCGGCGGCACCTGCATCATCGAACCCGACGGAAACGTGGCCGGCCGCCTCGACGTCGGTGACGGTATCGTTCTCGGCGACATCGACATTCGTCGCACACGAGAGGCCGGGCCCGTGCGCAGGCCGAATCTGTACCGTGACCTGCAGACCAACACGTACGCGTGGAACCCGCTCGATTTCTTCACCCTCTACGGCCACTCGCCCTTACCGGCCGGGCGGACTTCGTCGGTGAGCGTCGTGCAATGCACTCCGGGGACGTCGATCGACGGCAATCTCGACGACATCGAGCAGTGGGCCGCCGTCCTTGCAGGCGCGAGCGATCTCATCGTGTTTCCCGAACTGTCCGTCACCGGGCCGGTCTCCGCGGATCGCCCGCCGCGCGAGGTCGGGGAGTCGATCGACGGGACGTCGCTCTCACGCGTCGTCGATATCGCTGCCCGGCATGGTGTTTCGATGGTCGTCGGTGTGGCCGAGCACGACATCGGTTCCGATCGGGTGTACAACTCCGCAGTGCTGGTTCAGCCGGACGGAACCTGCACGGCGTACCGCCAGATCCATCTGTCCGTCGAACACACCTCGCTGTTCGATGCGGGCGACCGCTGGATCGTCGTCGACCTTCCCGTCGGGAGAGTGGGAATGCTCGTCGGTCACGATGCACTGTTGCCGGAGGCCGGCCGAATTCTGGCGCTGCGTGGCTGTGATCTGATCGTTTGCCCGGCCGCACTCGCAGGCACCTTCGTCGGCTCCCACCCGGGAACCGACATCCCTCATGCAGCAGAGATTCCCACCGGAGCCGATCCCACGCACTGGCATCACATGCGCGTCCGGGCAGGCGAGAACAACGTGTACTTCGCCTTCGCCAACACGATCGACGCCGACCGCGAAATTGCCGGACACAGCGGAGTATTCGGGCCCGACACCTTTGCCTTCCCCCGAACCGAAGCCCTCGTGGAGAGCGACGCACCGGGCCACGCGACCTGCGTCGTGGACACCACGAGCCTGGGCGGGGCGTACCCCACCAACGTCGTGCGCCGCAAAGACCTCGTGCTGATGCGGCAACCACACCAGTACGGAATCCTCTCGACTGCCTGAGTGGCCGAAAACGCCAGTGGCGTGGTCATGTGCCCGCTGGGGCACACAACCACGCCACTGGCTATCTGGTCGTTCCGCAGGCTCTACTCCTGCATAGGCACTTACTCCTTGGAGAGGTTCGTCCTCGGAATCTCTTCCGTGCGATCGGTCGTCCAGTCGCGGTTCGGTGCGGTGCCGCCACTGGGGGTCGGGCGAGGACCGGTGTCGGTGCGGGCCGGCTGACGGTGTCCACCGTTGCCGCCGCCGCGCAGCAGCAGAACGACTCCGGCGATCAGCGAGATGACACCGAGGATGCCGGCGACGATCGGAACGGTGCGGCCGAAGAGCGACAGCTTGTCCTGTCCGTCCTTGGCCTGCTGGATCTGGTACTCGACGGTGTTCTCGTCGAACGTGATCGGGGCCTTCAGTACGTCGACCTCGGGACGGCCTGCCTCACGGCCGTAGTACTGGTGGATCTGCTCTTCGCCCTTGACGACGACGCCGGTCTCGGGCTCGACCCACAGGGTGCGGGTGTTCTCGTACCAGCGGGTCATCGTCACCGGTGCGGTTCCACCTTCGACGCCCCAGGTGTCGGCGGGCAGCGTGACCTTGTTGGTCGGCAGGTTCACCACGGTCGACAGGTCGACCGGTCCGACGGTCTGCTGGTACTGGTACACCGGCGTGCCGTTGATCTCGGTTTCCTCGACGAAGTCGATGTCCTTCGAGGCGCGCGCGTTGACGTCGAAGTACGGGTAGCTCTTCTGCTCGGCATTGAACGGGAACTTGTACTGCAGACCGGTGTGGGCCACTTCCTCGGCCGGCTTGTCGCCTGCCACCTGAATGGTGCCGATCGGGCTCTCGACGGGCATCGAGGTCTTGCGGTCGATGCTCACGCGGTCGACCGTGGCGGTCAGCAGTCCGGTGTCGGCCTGCTTGTCGGTGCGGCGCAACGTCTGTCCGGCCTGAAGAGTCATGATGTCGGCGTCGGAGGGATCCTCGACGGTGACGAATCGCTGTGAGGTCAGCGGAACGTTCTGATCGACCACGGCGCGACCGGCGGCCAGCGACCGCGCGTCGAGGACGCTTCCGGTGCCGGTGGAGACGGTGGTGACCTCGAGGTCGAGTGGAGTCTTCTCGAGCGCCGAGACGGTGTAGGTGGGGATGAGGATGGCGGCAACCACCAGAAATGCGCCCAAGCCGATGAGAACAAGGGCCAATATCCGGCTCGGCCCTGAGCGCTCCGCCATGCTGAATCTCCTTAGTCGACCGCTTCACTGGAAGACACCGCAGGCGGGATCGTACGAATTCCCCGATGCGCTGCCCGATTTCTTACGACACGTCGCAGGTGACAGTAACAGTCGACAGTGGCACCGGTCTCGTCCATGCCGGTTCGACACGGCACACTTGAGCCACCATGAGCACTCGAGTCCACTCGGCGTCCGTCGTACCGTTGCGTGCCTTCGTGCCCGCTCTGGAGGGGATGCGGGCAGTTGCCGCGCTCGGCATCGTCGTCACCCACGTCGCATTCCAGACCGGGGCCGCCAATTCCCCGCTGATGGGCCGAGTCTGGGGCCGGTTCGATCTGACGGTGGCGATCTTCTTCGCGCTGTCGGGATTTCTGCTGTGGCGCCCGCATGCCGCGCAGGCCCGCGGACTCACGCAGGCGCAGCCCACTCGCCGCTACTTCTGGTCACGCGCAGTGCGCATCCTGCCCGCCTACTGGGTGGTCACGGTGCTCGTCCTGCTGTTTCTGCCGCACGCAGGCGGGGACTATCGGGTGTGGCTGGCCAACCTGTCGCTGACCCAGGTGTTCGTACCGTTGACACTGACCGAGGGCATGACGCAGATGTGGTCGTTGTCGGTCGAAGTGGCGTTCTATCTGTTGCTGCCGCTGTTCGCCTGGCTGATGATCCGGCTTCGGGGATCGTCGGCGAGGTACCGGGTGTGGGTTCTGCTCGCTGCGTCCGCGGTGACGCTCTCCTGGGCGTTCATTCCGATCGCGACACCGGAAGCCATCCATCACGACAACTGGTTGCCCGGCTACTTCCCGTGGTTCGCCGCCGGCATGGTGCTCGCCGAAGTATCGGTCGGTCCGCAGATGTGGGTGCATCGTTGGGCGCGTCGCACATGGGTGATGCCCGCGATCGCGGTGACGGCATTCGTTCTGTCGGCGACGCCGCTGGCGGGCCCACAAGGATTGGTGCGGCCCGAGCCGTGGCAGTTCGAGCTCAAGATCGTCTTCGGTGCCGTGCTGGCGTTCGCGATGCTTTCGCCGTTGGTGCTGGCCGATTCCGGCCGCAGGCATCGGGTGTTCGAGCATCCGGTGATGCTGACCCTCGGCCGCTGGTCGTACGGGATCTTCATCTGGCATCTGGCCGTGCTCGCCGTCGTGTTCCCGGTGTTCGGCATCGTCCCCTTCTCGGGCGACATGTGGTTCGTGCTGACGGTGACCCTGGCGCTGTCGATTCCGGTCGCTGCCGCGAGCTATGCGCTGGTGGAAGAGCCGGCCCGGCGCAGGTTCGCGCCGAAGAAGGCGGTCACGGCTTCCGCATCGCGCTGACGGCCAACGCGACGATGCCGATCAACGAGGCCAGCTGCACCGCGTAGGACCCGCCCACATATCCGTCGGCCGACCGCCACGGCCCTAGTGAGAGCAGCGCTGCTCCCAGCAGGGCGAATCCTCCTGCTGCGCACACCGATACGCGAGACGTGAGCTCCGACCCGTAACGGCGGTTCAGCAGCGCCGAGCCGGCACCGAGAACCAGCACCGAGATCGCTCCGACGACGCCTGCCAGCACGATCGCCGCGCCGAGCAGCGCCGCGAACGCCACCGGGGTGCTACGCCAGGGCCTGGGCGCGGGGCCCGGATCGACGACGCCGCGGGGCCGTCGCACCGCCGCGATCAGCAGCGGAATCAACAGCAGTAGTCCGCCGAAGATCCCGAGTCGGTACCAGCGGTCGGTGGTGAAATCCAACGACACCGTGCCCGACGCCCCGGCCGGGACGATCCAGGCCTGCTGCCAGCCGTCGACGACCACCGGGGTCAGTTCGGTCCCTCCGGGTGTCGTTGCCCGCCAGCCACTGTTGTTGCTTTCGGGGATGACGAGCAGGCGATCCGAGGTGCTCGAGGTGAGGGTCACTTCGCGGTGATCGGGGCTCCATGCTGTGGTGCGCGCCGCCTGCGGTGCAGACGTGTCCGGCCACAACGCCGGAATGGGCATGGCGCGCAGTCGAAGCCCGTCGACGAAGAACGACGCTCCGGGTTCGACGACGATGTCCTGGCGTCCCTCGGGGAGCGATACGGGATTGACGAAATTTTCGTTCACCGGGATGTCCGCGTCGCAGACCGATGCGGGTAGAGCTGCGCCGGAACGGAATTGGTCTGCGGTGGCCGTCACCGAGGTGCGCACCGTCTGCCCCGCGATGGACACCAGGGGCCCGTCGAAGCAGTCGACCGTGATCTGCCGGTCACCGTCGTACGGCGGCCCGATCGGCTCACCGGCGGACAACGGTGTGACCTCGGCAAATCCGGGCGGTTGAGATTGGATGAAGCCCAACGAGTTTCGGTCGAGTACGCCGTCCCAGTCCACGATGGACAGCACGATCCTGTCGGTCACGTACGGTGCCAACGCGAGTGTCGTCGAACCGTCGGTATCCACATCGCGCACCATCGGACCGTTGCCCAGATTCACTGCCACCCGCGTGGGGTGGGCAGGCAGCGCGCCGAGGCTGGGGCTCAGCTCGAGCCCGTCCACCAGTGTCGGAGCGGGCAATTGGATGGTGAGAGTGGGGTCGGTGCCGGCTCGATCGGTGATCGACTTCTCCGGTGCCGTCCACGACGTACGCGGGTCGCCGTCGGTGGCGGCGAAGGCTGAACCGTCGAGGTCCGCGACGTCGGACGCCCCACTCGCCAACGGCCGGCCGGGCTGGGCCAGCAGGGCCTCGAGCTCGGGGGACTGCCGCGTGCGCACCGTCAGCTCGGGGATCACCGCGGTGCCCATCGGGACGTCGATCGTGCGCGAGAAGCGGCCCAGTTCCTCCGGCGACTTGGACAGTCCACTGCTGCACCGGATTCGATCGTCGGTGTCCAGGCAACCGGAGCGGCCCGGAAATTCTTGGCCCAGCTCCCACGCGTCGACGCTCGCGCCCGCGGGAGTGGGTGGCAGTACCGCGCGATGCACGATGGAGACCTGCTTGGGGTTGTCTCGATCGGAGTAGTCGTCCACCGACACCTCGCTGATGCCGAACTGACTGCCCCGGGTGCCGTCGACCGTCGACTTCGCGGTGATGCGCAGCCACGGAGTTTCACCACCGGGCAGCGACACCGTCATCGGGTCTCCCGGCTTGTCCACCCGGGCCGCCGTCGAGCCGTTCGCAGTGGTGACCTCGACCCACTTGACCGGGTCTCCGATCGTTCCCGGGCTGGTCCGCATGTGCAGCAGCCCGCCGCGCACCGGAGTATCGAAATCGAGTTGAAGCCATTGCCCCACAGCGCGTTCGATGCCGTTGCTGATCCAACCGGTGGCCAGGTCACCGTCCACTGCGGCCGCGACCCCACTGCCGGGCGCACTGCCCCCGATCTGAGTCGCGTCCGACGCCGAACTCGACGCGGTCAACGTCGCGCCTTCCCACTCCGCGTCCACGGTCTGCGCCCCGTACACCGGATAGTCGGGCACCTCGTTGAGCGAACGGCGGGGCTCGTCGGCGGCCCGCAACGCGGAGTTGTGATTGTCCACCTGACCGAAGTCGGTCTCGCGATTCATCGGTGTGTCGGTCACCGTCACCGAATCGACGGGCAGGCCCGCAGCAGCTGCATCCGCCGCCAACAGCGTCGGCCCGGCCGGAACGGGCAGGCGAACACCGTTGTTGCGCAACTCGTTCGATCGCAGAATCGACTCGGGCCCGCCCTGCACCACCGGCACCCGATCCACATCGACCGTGTACGGACCGGAGGCAGGTACGTCCGCTGCGGCATCGACCGCGTAGATCTCGACGGCCGGATACGGAGGCCGTAGATCGCCGTCCAGAACCACCCCGTCCACCTGACCGGGCGCCACGTCCTCGCCGAACTCTGCCACCTTCTCGAGCCCCGGCGAACCGTCGAGCACGCGGTGGACGGACGCCGGTCGGGTGGACCGCGAATCCTCCGGGTCCAGGTCGTTGCGCACGACGACGTAGCTGATGCCCTGTCCCACAAGGGTGTCGGCCAAGCCGGTCGACGGCCTGCCGTCGGCGAAGAGTCGTTGCACCGAGTCGAGGGCGCGAATGGCACCGGGCGGCGTGAGCGGCACCGCATCTCGGACGGCCCAGGGTGTGGTCGCGAGAGCCTGCAACGGCTCGTCGCGCGTCAGGCCCCAGGTCTGCAGAGCGAACGGTGCGCCGGGCACGATCAAGGCGCGCTGCGCGTCGGAACCGTCGGGACTCGAGCCGGAGGCATGGTCGGTGAGCCAGTCCGCGGCGTCGTGCCAGTACTGCGGCACGGCCTCGTACGCACCGCGCGGCGCCAGCTTGCCCGTCCATGCCAGCGCTGTCGAGAGCGTCAGCGCCACCAGGATCAGCGCGGTCACCGCCATCATCGGGTGCTTCTCGGGATGCGCGACGGCCGCTCGCCACGTCGGCCGTGGAACCGAACCCGGCAGTGGAACCCGGGCCAGCAGATGAGCGAGGCCGAGTACCAACGGGATTCGGATGACCGGCTCTAGTTTGTGAATGTTGCGCAGAGGCGCGCCCGCGGAATCGAGGAACACTCGCACGGTTGCCGCGAACGGACCGTCGAGATCGCCGACGAACCCCGCGCCCAGGCCGACGAGACCGACGAACAACATGATCGTCAACCGGCCGCGGTCCGGCATCGAGCGCATCGCCAGACCCGCAATGCCTGCGGCCGCGATCAAGCCGGTCGCGATCACGGCAGCAGGCTGAGTCACCAGCACGGCGCCCGCCACCCGCTCGGGAGAGACGAACGGGGTCCAGCTGCCGGTACCGCGCAGCACCTCGGTCAGCGACGTCCACTGGGTCGTCGTGCCGGACGATTCGATGTAGTCGAGAAACGGCGGAGAGACCTTGCCCAGCAACAGCAGTGGGACGATCCACCACAGTGTCGCCAGCACCAGAAAGCCGGTCCACCAGGCCGCGAACACCAGCCAGCGGCGGTTCGGCCGGTGACACAGCAGCCAGATGACGGCCACCAGAACGGCGGCGGCCGTCGCGACGGCATTGACCGCGCCCATCAACGCCACGGCCAGCGCCGATTGTGCCGCCGCACGCCGAACCGTATTTGTTGCGGACCGACTGTTCAGGCAACGAACGATGGGAACGAGCACCCACGGCGCGAGCATCATCGGCATCGTCTCCGAGGAGATCGACGCCAGAGTGGTGATCACCCTGGGGGACAGCACGAATGCTGTCGCTGCGATCAGACGGGAAGTGCGACTGCCGACACCGAGTGCCTCGGCGAGCCGGACGATTCCCCAGAAGCCGGCGACGAGCAGCAGTGCCCACCAGATGCGCTGCGTGATCCACGGTGGGATCGACAGCAGATCACCGCCGGCGAAGAACGCTCCGTGCGGGAAGAAGTAGCCGTAGGCCTGATTCTGCACCTGGCCCAGCGGTGCGGCGCTGTTCCACTGATGCGAGGCGCGTTCGAGAAATCCGAGAGGGTTCTGCGCCAGGTCGTACTTGGTATCGGCGACGGTGAAGCCCGGGACCTGCAGAAACGTGAGCAGGAATGCGAGAGCGGAGACTCCGAAGAGCCAAATCCGACCGAGCGGCTCGGCCGAGATCAACGATCCACGTGAGCGACCAGCGTCAGCGGCTGCCGTACTCAACCTGGTTCAGCAAGGACGAGTCGGCGTTTCCGGTGCGATCGATGTCCGGCCGAGAGTTGTCTGCTGCACCGGCGGTGACTCCGAATACGACGCCGGCACCCAGTACGGCTCCGACGACGGCGGCAATGACACCCGGGACAGCGAACTTCATCTCGGTTCTCCAGTCAGTCGGCTCAGTGAAGCAGTGGGCGAGGTTGTCCCCCACGCGGGCATCACGGTATCACCTGCACCCTGTGAACCGGCCGGTGGACGCGTTACTTTCCGGGAGGAACGATCAGCACGGGTCGATGGCTGTGCCGCAGCACGTGCTCGGCCACCGAGCTCTGCAGTAGGGCCCGCAGCCCCGTGGTGCCTCTGGTGCCGGTGACGATGATGTCGACGTTCATCTCGTCGGCCTTCTCCACGATCGCGCTCCAGATGGCGGTGGTGCATTCGGTGCACTGGCCTTCCACCTTCAGGCCTGCGGCCTCGGCCAGGGCGACGCCCTCGCTGTTGGTCACCTTCGCATCGGTGAGAGCGACGTCCTCGGCCTCGTCGTCCGGCACCCACTCGGGCTGCATGACACCCGACAGACCCGACATCCGCGCTGCTTGACGCACCATCGGTTCCCAGGCCGTGACGACGATCGCGCGAGAGGTGGTGAGAAACCGTCCCGCATAGTCGATGGCTCGTTTGGCGTTGTCGGAACCGTCGTAGGCAATGAGTATGAGGTCAGCAGTCATGGTGGTGATTCTCCTCATGTCGCTTTCGTCCAGATTACCCCGCCCCCACCCCGGATCGATGTGGGTTTCGGTCGCTCGGAGTGCAACAAAGTCGCATTGATCCCAACCGGAGGGCGGTCAGCAACACGCAACTTCTCGGCTACCGTCGTATTCCATGCGACTTCGGTTTTCGGTTCGGTCCGCTGCAGCAGTGACGGTCGGGGTGGGGTTGCTCGTCTCATGTTCCAGTGAATCGTCGCAGGTGGCCTCGACGCAGTCGGCTCCGTCCTCGACGACGACCGCTGCGCAGACGACGGTCCCGCAGTCGACGCCTCCGCCGGCCGACGCGTGTGTCACTTTCGTCGACGGTCTGACCGAGCGGCAACGTCTTGCGCAGTTGCTCACCGTGGGCGTCACCGGAACGCAGGACGCGATTCGGATCATGTCCACCGAGCAGGTGGGCGGGATCTTCGTCGGCAGCTGGACCGACGAGTCGATGCTCGGTAACCGTGAGGTTCCGCAGGTGCTCGACGCGTCCGCGGTGGCACCGATGGTGACGATCGACGAAGAAGGCGGACGCGTGTCGCGGATTGCCGATCTCTTGGGTGCGGCACCGTCGGCGCGGGAACTGGCGCAGACGATGTCGGTGGACGAGGCGTATCAGGAGGCCTTGACGCGAGGCCGGGGACTGAAGGATCTCGGCGTCACCGTCGACTTCGCGCCGGTTGTCGACGTCAGTGCTCAGCCCGATGATTCGGTCATCGGCGACCGCTCGTTCTCCGACGATCCGCAGGTCGTCATCGAGTATGCGGGTGCGTACGCGAAGGGGTTGAAGGATGCGGGTGTCGAGCCGGTCATCAAGCACTTTCCCGGGCACGGCTCGGGTTCGGGCGATTCGCACACCGGGGCCGTCACCACGCCGCCGCTCGACGAGCTGAAAGGCAAGGATCTGCTGCCGTTCGCCGCGCTCGACACCACCGGAGTTGGCGTCATGGTCGGCCACCTCGACGTGCCAGGACTGACCGACCCCGGTGTTCCCGCCAGCATCAGCCCTGCGGCCATGGCGTTGCTGCGCGACGGCGTCGGATACGGAGCGAAGCCCTTCGACGGTCCGATCTTCACCGACGACCTCAGTGGCATGGCGGCGATCACGGCCCGGCTCGGGATCGTCGACGCGGTCGAGTCGGCGTTGGTTGCCGGAGCCGACGTGGCGTTGTGGCTGACCACCGATCAGGTGCCGGCGGTGTTGGACAATCTGGAGGACGCAGTGGCGACGGGACGCCTTCCCGCAGCCCAGGTGGACGAGGCGGCGGCGACGGTTGCTCGGTTCAAAGGGGCGTGCGGAGCCTGATCGGTCGTCGCTCGACCTTACTGTGGAGTAACGTCTAGTGCTTCGTACGTATTGGAGGATCCATGGCTGGCGGCACCAAGAGACTGCCCCGCGCCGTCCGTGAGCAGCAGATGCTCGACGCGGCAGTGGATGTGTTCTCCGACAACGGGTTTCACGAGACTTCGATGGATTCGATCGCCAAGAAGGCGGCCATCTCCAAGCCGATGCTCTATCTGTACTACGGCTCGAAGGACGAGCTGTTCGCTGCGTGCATCCATCGTGAGGGCCTCAAGTTCGTCGAGGCCC
This sequence comes from Rhodococcus sp. NPDC077669, assembly GCF_040686915.1. Lineage (NCBI taxonomy): Bacteria > Bacillati > Actinomycetota > Actinomycetes > Mycobacteriales > Nocardiaceae > Rhodococcus > Rhodococcus sp. NPDC077669. The sequence continues at coordinate 57,275 of NZ_JBFBMD010000006.1, forward strand.
TGACGCCCGCGGCAGACCCGACCCTGACGCCGCGCGAACAACTGCGCCGCGCGCTGGTCGGCTTCCTCGGCTTCGTCGGCGAGAACCGGAAGTCGTGGATGGTGCTCTACCGCCAGGCGATCGGTCAGCAGGCTTTTGCCTCGCAGGTGCAGAGCAGCCGAGACCGGTTGATCGAGCTGACCGCAGGTCTGCTGGCGATGAGCACCAGAGACCCGGAACAGTCACAGAACTTCGGGCTGATGGCCGTCGCGTTGGTCGGGGCCGGTGAGGCCGTGGCCGACCGAGTGGCAGGCGGCGAAATCGAGGTCGACGCCGCAGCGGACCTCCTGGAAAACCTGGCGTGGCGCGGCCTCGCCGGCAAGAAAACTGCCACTACCTAGCTGGCCGCCACCTACACAGCCGAACTCGAAGTTATGGACGGAAAGCCGGGGAAGTCCGTCCATAACTTCGAGTTCGAGCTAACTCAGCGCAGGGTGCCCGTCAGATGCGGGTAACCCTTCTTCGGGTTCTTCAGTGACAGGTCCCAGCCGGTACCGACGGCATCGGCGTAGGCATTGATCGTCGCGGGCAGGATGATCGGCTTGCCGAATCGGATGCTGTACTTCACGGCCTCCGGGATACGACCTTCGACCGTCTGCAGTACCGCTGCAGCACTCCACATTCCGTGTGCGATGGTCTTCGGGAAGCCGAAAGCCTTTGCACCGAGCGAGGATACGTGGATCGGGTTGCGGTCTCCCGAGATGGCCGCGTACCGGCTGATGATCCGCTGATCGACGCGCAGGGTGCGGGTCGGGGGCGGCGGTACCTCGTCTGCAGGCGGTGTTTCACGGGGTCCACCCGAGAGCGAGGTCTTCTGCAGGCTCAGGAAGCTCGAGGTCTGTTTCCAGACCAGTTCGCGTCCCACCTTGACCTCGCTGATCAGGTCGACCAGCAAGCCCTTGCGGTGCTCGCGCAGATTCTCCGCGTGCACTCGAATATCCAGCGGCTCCGATGCCGAGATGCCGCGGAACTGCTCGATGACGTTCTCGGCGTGTACCGAACCGATGGCGGCGAACGGAAAGCCCTTGGACACCATCAGTTTCATCACTGTCGGGAACACGAGCGTGAACGGGTAGGTGATCGGGAGTTGATCGCCGAATCGCAGCCCCGTCGCGCGGCAGTAGCCGGCCAGGTTGTCCTGGTCCACTCGCAGGCCCTTGAGCTCGAACACGGTGCTGGGCACCGTCTTCGACTTGGACCCGAGGAAGGGCAAGGCACCCAGTGCAGCCGAGGTGTAGATCTGGGACGTCTTCGGCTGCTCGGTGAGCGTGACGGTGCTCATGCGCCGAGGAGGCTCTGGCCGCACACGCGCACGACCTGCCCGGTGACGGCGTTGGATGCGGGAGAAGCGAAGTAGGAGACCAACTCCGCGACGTCGACGGTCTCGCCGCCCTGCAGCAGCGAGCTCATGCGCCGTCCGGCCTCGCGGGTGGCGAACGGGATGGCCGCCGTCATCGCGGTTTCGATGAAGCCGGGGGCTACGGCGTTGATGGTGATGTTCTTCTTCGCGAGCACCGGTGCGGATGCGTGCACCAGGCCGATGACGCCGGCCTTGGAGGTGCCGTAGTTGGTCTGGCCGCGGTTGCCAGCGATACCGGCGATGGACGAGACGTCGACGACGCGTCCGCCTTCCTTGAGGGCACCCGAGGCCACCAATTCGTCGGTGATGCGTTGCGGCGCAGCAAGATTGACGCCGATGACGGAGTTCCAGCGGGCGTCGTCCATGTTCGCGAGGGTCTTGTCGCGGGTGATGCCGGCGTTGTGCACGATGATGTCGGCACCGCCGTGGCGCTCGAGCAGGTGCTTCGAGAGGACCTGGCCGGCGTCGGGCGAGGTGACGTCGAGGGCCAGCGAGGTACCGCCGACCTTGTTGGCCGTCTGCGAGAGTGCTTCTCCCGCTGCGGGAATGTCCGCGGCGATGACGGTGGCTCCGTCACGGGCGAGAACCTCGGCGATGGTGGCACCGATGCCGCGGGCAGCGCCGGTGACGACGGCTACCTTGCCGGCGAGCGGCTTGTCCCACGAGGCCGGTGCCTGCGAGTCGGCGTCGCCGACGACGATGACCTGGCCGTCGACGAAGGCGGACTTGGCCGACAGCAGGAAGCGCAGGGTGGATTCGAGGCCGGAGAGCCCGGTCGACGCGTTGGGGGAGATGTAGACGAGCTGAGCCGTCGCGCCGCGCTTGACCTCTTTGCCCACGCTGCGGGTGAAGCCTTCGAGGGCGCGCTGCGCGATGTGCTCGTCGACGCTCGACGTTTCTTCGGGGGTGGTGCCGATGACGACGACGCGAGCGGACGGTGCCAGGTTGCGGATGACCGGCTGGAAGAACTTGAACAGCTGCTCGAGCTCGGCGACGTTACCGATGCCGGTGGCGTCGAACACCAACCCGCCGTGCTTGTCGTCGTGCGGCTGCGACTGCGGGTAGTCCGAGAGCAGCTCACGCAGCGGCTCGACGAGGCGGCCGCTGCCGCCGATCAGGACCGGTCCGGCCAGTGGCGGCTCGCCTGCCTTGTAGCGGCGCAGCTTCTCGGGCTGCGGCAGGCCGGCCTGCTTGGCGATGAAGGCTCCCGGCGCGGACGCGAGGAACGTTGAGTAGAGATCTGGGGCTCCCTTGGAGGCTGCCACTGTCGTACCTTTCATTCAGCGCTGCTCGCTCTGAGGGCGAGGCGCACGACCGGGTGTCGACAACCAACTTACTCGCCAGTAAGATGAAACTCCACCAGGGCCATTCCCCACATGCTGGGGACGATGTTTGGAGACGTCAGTGACAAGCAAGCAGCTACGACCGGTCGCAATCGTCGGTGGCAACCGCATTCCGTTCGCGCGTTCGGACAAGAAGTACGCGCTGGCGTCCAACCAGGACATGCTCACCGCCACCATCGACGGTCTCGTCGCCCGTTTCGGTCTGCAGGGCGAGCGTCTCGGCCTCGTCGCCGCCGGTGCCGTGCTCAAGCACTCCCGGGACTTCAACCTCACCCGTGAGGTCGTGCTCGGCAGCGCGCTGAGCCCGTACACCCCGGCCTTCGACATCCAGCAGGCCTGCGGAACCGGACTGCAGTCGATCATCGCCGTCGGCGACGCCATCGCCTCGGGCCGGATCGACGCCGGTATCGGCGGCGGCGTGGACACGACGTCCGACGCTCCGATCGGCGTCAACGACGAACTGCGCGAGTTCCTGCTCTCGCTCAACCGGGCGAAGAGCACCACCGCTCGCCTCAAGCTTCTCGGCAACGTCCGTCCCGGCATGCTCGGCATCGAGATCCCCCGCAACGGTGAGCCGCGTACCGGCCTGTCGATGGGTGATCACGCCGCCATCACCGCGAAGGAATTCGGTATCCGCCGCGAGGACCAGGACGAACTGGCCGCAGCGAGCCACCACAACATGGCGGCCGCATACGACCGCGGATTCTTCGACGACCTGGTGACGCCGTTCCTCGGCCTGACCCGCGACGACAACCTGCGTCCGGGATCGACCGTCGAGAAGCTGGCTACTCTCAAGCCGGTCTTCGGAACCAAGCTGGGCGACGCCACCATGACGGCCGGCAACTCGACTCCGCTGACCGACGGCGCGTCGGCTGCGCTGCTGTCGAGCGACGAATGGGCTGCCGAGCGCAACCTGCCGGTGCTGGCGCACCTCGTCGATTCCGAGACCGCCGCCGTCGATTACATCCACGGCAACGGATCGTTCAAGGACGGCCTGCTGATGGCCCCGACGTACGCGATTCCGCGTCTGCTCGCTCGTAATGGCTTGACGCTGCAGGACTTCGACTACTACGAGATCCACGAAGCATTCGCCTCGGTGGTGCTCGCGACGCTGCAGGCGTTCGAGAGCGACGCGTACTGCAAGGAGCGTCTGGGACTCGACGGTGCGCTCGGTTCCATCGACCGCAGCAAGCTCAACGTCAACGGATCCTCGCTCGCCGCGGGCCACCCGTTCGCCGCAACCGGTGGACGCATCGTCGCGTCGCTGGCGAAGATGCTGGCCGAAAAGGGTTCGGGCCGCGGCCTGATCTCGATCTGCGCGGCCGGTGGCCAGGGCGTCACCGCCATCATCGAGCGCTGATCACCGCAGCTTCGGCTGCTCCCCGCTACGGGGACACGATCTGGGGGTCACAGGGTCGGCGGATCCGGCAAACGAGGGGTTTTCGGATCTGCTGATCACAACGTCGAAAAGGCACGCAGAGCTCGCTCTGCGTGCCTTTTCGTATCCGATCAGCCAGGTATACCGCTTTCCGGCGGAGTCGATTCGTCCCCGGTGTATTCCTCCACTGCCGAGTCTCCGATGTCGGTCTGCAGCACCGGAGTCAGGTACTCGGGTACACCTCCGCGGATCTGGAAGACACTGGCTCCGGAGATTCCGAGGTGACTTTCGTCGGAGTATCGGAACGGGGCCAGCTGCGGGCCCTCGAAGTCCATTCCGCCGTCCTGGATCGCGGAGACGATGCCCTCACGAGTGGGATTCTCGCCTGCCGCCTGAAGAGCCTGCACGAACGCGTACGCCTGGCTGAGTCCGTAGATGCGGTAGTTGGTCAGTGGGTCACCTGTTCCGTTCTGAGCCCAGACCTTCTGCCACAGTTGCGTCCACGGATTCTCGGGGGAGTCGACGCCGGGGATGTATTCGAGCGAAATCATGCCTTCGAGGGATTGCGCACCGTTGGTAACTGCGCCCTGGGAGAAGCGTCCGAGCAGAGAACCGACCAGGTCGACGTCGGAGCCGATCGAACTGTAGAACCACTCGGGATCGTAGTTGAGCCGCATCGCGGTCAGTTGGCTCAGTGCGGTGTACGACGGGACGTTGAAGCCGAGCACGAGGTCGGCTCCGGCACCCTGCAGAGCGGCGATCTGTGGTGCGACATCGGTGTTGCCGGAGGTGTAGCGCACGACCTCGACGATCTGGTCGTCGAGATATTGGCGTACCGCGGCTTCGCTGTCCCTGCCGAGATCGTCGTCCTGAAGGAACAGCCCGACTTTGGCGTCGGGCCGGTTCTTCGTCACCCAGTCGCCGATGATCTTGCCCTCGACCTGGTAATCGGGCTGCCAGCCGAAGGTATTCGGGTACTTCTCGGGGTCGTTGCCCCACATGATGGCGCCGGAGGAGACGAAGAGATCCGGCACACCCTCCTCGTTCAGGAAGTCGATGACTGCGCTGTGCGTCGCTGTGCCGAGTCCACCGACGACGGCGAACACTTCGTCCTGGAGGACGAGTTCGTTGACGACCTGGGTGGTGGTCGTCGGGTCATAGGAGTCGTCACGAACGACGTACTCGATCTGCCTGCCGTTGACGCCGCCCGCGGCATTGACGTAGTCGAAGTAAGCCTTTGCACCCGTGGGTATTTCGCTGTATCCGGGTGCTGCGACCCCGGTCAGGGGGAAGTGGGCTCCGATCTTCACCGAGGTGTCGGTGATGCCGATCGTCGAGCCTTCCGAGGATTCTGTTGCCTCGTCTCTACCTCCTGCACCGCACGCTGCGGCCAACGAGACGACGGCGACGAGTGCGGTCGTTCTGACCGCCACCGATCCGAACTTCTTCATTTCATCTCTTTTCTGGTTGAACGCAACCTTCGAAACGTGCCCACCAGACCCAGTGGGGCGAACAGGATGACCAGGACGGTGAAGATGCCGGTCACCAGTGGTGCGAGTTCGGCGGATTGCAGACTGCTCAGCCCCAGATCGAGTCCGAGGTTGGTGACCACCGGTGGGATGTAGGTGAGCAGCAGCGCCCCGATCAATGCCCCGGACAGAGTGCCGAGCCCGCCGATGACGACGGCGGAGAGCAATGTCAGGGAGAGCGTCAGAGTGAACCCGCTCGGGGCCGCGATCCGCGCCGACATCGCGAGGACGGCACCTCCGGCACCCGCGCATGCGGCGCTGACGACGAACGCCAGGATGCGTGCCCGCCCGAGATCGATCCCGGACAGCTCGGCGGCTACTTCGTCGTCCCGAACGGCCCGCCAGCGACGGCCGATCCGGCTCGACGAGACGTTCGCCAACAGGAAGAACACGACGACGAGCAGCACCCAGCTGACGTAGGCGACGAATTTGGTTCCGCTGAGCTCGTTTCCGGTGACGAAGAACATCATGTCGTCGATCAGGTCCGGCACTTTCGGAGCCGGGACGACGAGACCCTGTTCACCGCCGAGGTAGTCCGAGAAGTACAGAGCCAGTCCCGGTACGGCGACGGCGAGCGCCAGCGTCGCACCGGCCAGGTACGGGCCGTGCAGTCGGGCGGCGGCCACTCCCACGACCACGCCCACCAGGGCAGAGATCACGGTGGCGGCCAGCAGTACGAGGGGCACCGACCATCCGGAATCGTTGGCCCGCAGCATCAATGCCGCGGTGTACGCACCGACGGCCATGAACGCACCGTGCCCGAGTGAGAGCTGCCCGCTCAGACCGGTCAGCACGGTCAATCCGCCGGCTGCGATCGCCAGGTACGCGACCGACGTCAGCTGACTCTGACGGAAGGTGCTCAGTGATTCGAGCGCCAGCACGATGACGACGAGTCCGATGACAGCGCAGAGGAAGTGGCGTCGTACCGGGGTGGCCGTGAGACGAGTGAGAGTTGCGTTCACGTCATACCCTCCTGGCTGCTGCGCTGGCGAACAACCCGCTCGGGCGGACGAGGAGAACGACGATCAGAATGATCAACGCCGCGCTCGACACGAGGTCCTGGCCGAGGTAGCCGCTGACGAAACTGAGCCCGACGCCCATCAGCAGGCCTCCGACCACTGCGCCTGCCGGGCTGTCGAGACCGCCGAGAACGGCTGCGACGAAACCGAAGACGACGATCGAGTCCATGTACCCGGGGTGCACCAGCGAGCCACCCGCAATGAGCAGCCCGGCCAGCGATCCGACGACTGCGGCCAAAGCCCAACCGAGCGTGAGCATTCGACTCACCCGGACTCCGAGCAGCTTGGCCACCTCCTGCTCGAATGCGCTGGCGCGCATCTTCAGTCCCAGATCGGTGAACCGGAACAGCAGAATCAGCAAGCCCAGGACCACGAGAACGGCGACGATCTTGAACACGTCGTATCCGGTCAGGGCCACGTTGATCTCCCCGACCTTCTGGCCGGTGAGACCGAACGGTGCTGGGAACGAACGAAATTGGTTCCCGAAGATGATGGCCGCAACCGCGTGGATGATGATGAACAACCCGAGCGTCAGAATCACCGGGTTGATGTGCGAGGAGCTGTCGACGAACCGAATGACGAGTCGTTCGATCAACGCTCCCAACAACAGTCCGCTGAGCAGCGCGACTCCGAAGCCCAACCAGTACGAGTAACCGGCGTCGATGACGACCAGTGCGACGTACGTGGTGATCATGGCCATCGGTGCCTGGGCGAAATTGACGATGCGGGTCGATCGCCAGATGAGGACGAGAGCGAGGGCGAACGCGGCATAGACCATGCCTGTCGTCACGCCGTTGATGAGGATGGTGAGCAGTTGTTGCACTGTGGCTGGCGTCCTTTCGGCTTGCTCTAGAACCCGAGATAGGCGTGTCGGAGGGCGTCGTCCCCGGCCAAGGTGTCGGCCGGGCCTTCCACCGCGACCTTGCCCAGATCGAGGACGACGGCATGTTCGGCGATGGACAGTGCACTTCGTGCGTTCTGTTCGACGAGCACGACCGTCATCGATTCGGAATCGACGAGTGCGCGCAGCGTTTCGAAGATCTGTGCGGCGACTTTCGGTGCCAACCCGAGCGACGGTTCGTCGAGGAGGAGAACCGACGGTGTTGCCATCAGTGCTCGACCGATCACCAGCATCTGCCGTTCTCCGCCCGACAGCGTGTGCGCCGACGAGGTTCGGCGTCCGGTCAGCGGCGGGAACATGTCGTAGATTCGATCGAGGGTCACGGCGTCGTGACTTCTGTTGCGTCCCAACGCGCCGAGGCGAAGATTCTCGTCGACGGTCAATTCGGCGATCACGCCCCGGCCTTCGGGCACGTGTGCAAGCCCTTTACGGGACATGCGATCCGGAGGTATGCCGACGATGTCGACGCCGGCGAGCTCGATACGTCCCGACGTCGGTTTCAGGAGGCCGGAGACAGTGCGCAGCAGCGTGGTCTTTCCGGCACCGTTCGCTCCGAGTACGGCGGTGATCGTGCCCGCGGTGACGGTCATCGACACCGAATCGAGGGCGGTGACCGGCCCGTAGTGCACGGTGAGATCGGTGATTTTCAGGTGTGTCGCGTCAGTTGTCATGTGCCACCTCGTTTCCGAGATATGCGGCCAGTACGGCCGGATCCTCCCGAATCTGATCCGGTGTGCCTTGGGCGATGACCTTGCCGAAGTCGAGGACGTAGATCCGGTCGCACACGGTCATGACGAGGTCCATGTGGTGTTCGACGAGCATGACCGATGTTGCCGGTCGGTCCGGCTGGGAATCCTTGTTTGCTGATGTGAGAGAGCGGATTTCGTCACCGAGTTCGCTCATTTCGTCGTTGGACAGGCCCGAGGCGGGTTCGTCGAGCAGGATCAACGACGGTTCGCTCACCAGCGCGCGCGCGAGGGCCACGCGCTTGCGCACCGCGTAGGGCAGGCTCGGTGGCAGCCGGTGCGCGTAGCCGTCGATGCGCAGTCGTTCCAGGGTGTTCATCGCGGTCGAGCGGACCGCCGCGTCGTCGGCCGCGCTCGAGGGAAGGCCCAGGAGGCCGCTGAGGATTCCGGTGCGTGCCGTTCGGTCGGCCCCGACCATGACGTTGTCCAGCACGGTCATTCGATCGAACAGTCCCAGTCCCTGCAGCGTTCGGCTCATGCCGAGCCGGGGCAGGTCGTGTGGGCGCAGGCGGCTCAAGGTTTCGCCGTGTCGGCCGAGGGTTCCCGATTGGGGTCGAACGAGACCGCACGCGACGTTGAAGAGTGTGGTTTTGCCTGCCCCGTTGGGTCCGATGACGCCGAGGACTTCGCCGGGTCGTACCTCGATGGTCACTCCGGAGAGCGCGACGATGCCGCCGAAGGACACGTCGACGTCCGTCATGGTGAGGACCGGATCCATCGTGTCGAGAGAGTTCAAGTGATGCACCTCACAATCTGTTGGGTCCACTATGGGGCGTCCAGCACAACGCGCGGTATGGGCGCTCCGCACAGAATGTTTGGGTGTCTGGGCACCAGTAACGGTCAAATCACCCTGTGATGTGGGCTCTGTGCGCAAAAATGGGCGGATGGCTTCTCCCGGGGTGCGTCGCGCTACGTCGCGATCCGCTGCGCGCGGCGCTGTGAAGCCCTCCGACCAGGAGAAGATTCGCGGTGCGTGGGCCGCGCTGTCGCCGCGGGCGGATGCGATTGCCGACTCGATCACGCTGGCGCTGATAGAGCAGGAACCCGCGTACCTGGCTAGCACCACTCCTGACATCGCCGGCGAAATTCGTCGCAGTACTCGCGCGCATATCAGCCAGGGCCTACGCACGCTGTCCGGTCTTGCGGCCGCGGGCGACAACGCCCGAGAGGTATGGCGTCGCACCGGGAGAGAGCGTGCGCGCCAGGGCATTCCGATGGAGTTGGTGCTGAAGGCGTACACGCTCGGGAGTCGGACGCTGTGGGAAGAGCTGATGCTCGAGCGTGAACAATGCAGATCCGTGATCGACGAGCATCTCCTGCTCGTCGCCGGTCAGCAGTTGTGGAGAGCGCTGGACAGTCAGTACGAAACTCTCGTCGAGGCGTACCGCCAGGAGAGCGCGCGTATGCAGCAGCGTGATCTCGCCAACGTGCTGGTGATCTTGGACGGTCTCCGGTCGGGCCGAGGCGGCGATCCGGCTTTCGTGATCGAGGCCCGCGCGACCCTCGGCCTTTCGGCTTCACAGCAGATCGCCTGCGTGGTCGGCCCGCTCGACGATCAGGGGTCGCCTCCGCTCCCCGCGCCCGAGGACGCGATGGACCAGATCGGCGCAGTGTCCCACTGGAACACTCGGGACGGGCACCAATTCGCGCTCGTGGCACTCGGGACCGGATCGTGGAGATCGGTCATCGACGCCCTTGCCGCGCGGGCGGTCGGCCCGGTCGGTGTGGCGCATTCGCCCGAGGGGGTGGCGTCGTTCGCGGCGGCGTATCGCCTGGCGGCACTGACGGCCGAGACCATCACCGAAGACAGTGGCGTCGCGTTGGCGACGGACCGACTGCCGAGGGTGATCATGGCCGCCGACGATCAATCGTCGGAACTGTTGGTTCGCCATGCGCTCGGCGCTCTGTTCACGCATCCGGAGCCGCACCGAGAAACGTTGCTCGACACGTTGGCGCACATGCTCGCTTCGGACGGTTCGCCCACCAACGCTGCGAAAGCGCTCTACTGCCATCGCAACACCGTCATCTACAGGGTGCGTCGTATCGAGGAGCTGACCGGGCGTGATCTGACGGATGCACGCGACCGGCTCCTGCTCACTCTTGCGCTGGTCAGGACGGGACATTGGGCGCGGGCCGTGGAGCAGGACGACGGTTCGACGACCCACGGTTCATTCAATCGAATGAAATGACGATGGCAATTCCGAACTCGCTGTAACGAGTGGTTGAAGTCTGCATATATTCCGTGTGGCTCCGTACTGCTGCCTGACCCCCGACCCGGCAGCAGTGCGGGGCCTTTTGCGTGCGGCGCGTGCGAGGGTCTCGGAACGAGCGGTGCTGTGCGGTTTGCGTAAGCTCGTCCGCGGGGTACGCCGCGCAGCAGGCCGGAATATGAATCGACGGTCCTGGAAGGGTCGAATGTGAGCGAGGGCAACAGTAGGTCGGGTGACGCGCCGAAGGGTGCCGAGCCCCACCCTGACGTACCGCCGTACGACACGCCGACCGAGGTGTTCGGGGCCATCCGCGACGATGCCGAGGCCCCGAAGCACGCAGAGCAGCCGGTCTCCGAGGGCCAGGACGCCACGGAATCCGAGGCGAACGAAGTCGAGGCTGACGATGCCGACGCGAACAATGCCGAGCTGACGCAGGCCGAGGGAACCGAACCCGATGCCACCGCCGAGGTCGAGCAGCAATCAGAGCCGGTTGCCGACCTCGATACCGCCGGTGATCCGGACGTCGACCAGTTCGAAGAAGGCGAGTCTGCTGCACCCGGCGCGGACGCGCAGCCCGCACCGGTGGCGGACGAATCGCCGACGGTGGCGCAGCCCGTTGTTCTGCCGTCCGCTTCTGACGCCGGGCAACCTCAGCCACCGACTGAACCTCCCTCTACTCCCCCTGAGAACGGTTCGGCGGAGCACGACGGATCCGGGTCCACGCCGCCGTGGAAGAAGATTGCCATCGGTACCGGCGCGGTGGTTGCCGTCCTCGGGTTGCTGTACGCGGCGGACTGGATTGCCTCCAGCGATCGGGTTCCGCGCGGTGTGACCGTTGCCGGCATCGAGGTGGGCGGCAAGAGTCATTCCGACGCCGAGGCCGTACTGCGTGCCGAATTGGGACCTCGGGCGGAGGAGCCGATTCAGGTGGGCATCGACGACCGGCAGGTCGAGGTGTTGCCTGCCGCGGCCGGGCTGGGAGTCGATTGGAACGCGACGCTCGATCGCGCAGGTACTCAGCCCATCAACCCGATCACGCGTCTGACGTCGCTGTTCGGAAGCCGGGAGATCGGCGTTGTCTCGACCACCGACGAGCAGGCACTCTCGGTCGCCGTGGACGGCCTGCGAGAGGAGACGGACCGTGCGCCCGTCGAAGGCGACGTCGTCTTCGAAGGTGCCACCCCGGTAGCCGTCGAACCGCTGGCCGGGCGAGTTCTGGACGCCGACGGGACGCGTCGAAATCTGCAGACCGAGTGGTCGACGGGTGCGACCGAGGTCGTCTACGAATCCACCCCTGTCACCGTGACGCAGGATGCGGTCGATCAGGCTCTGTCGAACGTCGCGGTCCCCGCAGTGTCGGCACCGGTGGTCATCGAAGGCCGACAGAACGTCGATGCAACGTTGCCGGTGGACCGTGTGGGTGAGGTGCTGCGCTTCGATCCGGACGGGCAGGGCGGCCTCACGCCGATCTACGACACCGGTATCGCCACCGGCATTCTTGCTCCGCAACTGGTCCGCACCGAAGTTCCGCCCAAGGACGCGTCGTTCACGTTCTCCGGCGGAGCTCCCACCGTCGTTCCCGGAGTGATGGGAGAGCTGGTCGAGTGGAACAAGACCCTCGAACAGCTTCCCGCCCTGCTGGCTGCGGACGGTCCGCGCTCGACCGAGGCCGTCTACGAACCGGCGCCGCCTGCCCTCACCACCGAAGCGGCAGAGAATCTCGGCGTGCGAGAGGTGGTCGCGGAGTACACGACCGGAGGTTTCGAGTACGCGTCGGGCGTGAACATCGGGCTCACCGCGCAGATCGTCAACGGCGCGCTGGTCAAGCCGAAGGAGACGTTCTCGCTCAACGGGTACACCGGTCCGCGCGGGACCGCTCAGGGCTTCGTCGAATCGGGAATCATCGACAACGGTCGACCCGATCGTGCCGTCGGCGGCGGCATCAGCCAATTCGCGACGACGCTGTACAACGCGTCGTACTTCGCGGGTATGGAAGACACCGACCACACCGAGCACAGCTACTACATCAGTCGATACCCCGAGGCCCGGGAAGCGACGGTCTTCGAAGGTGCCATTGACCTGAAGTTCACCAACCCCAACGACACCGGCGTGGTGATCGAGTCGTTCGCGGATTCGTCCAGCGTCACCGTCCGGCTGTGGGGCACCAAAACCGTCGACGTCGAATCGATCACCGGGCCCCGGACGCGGCCCACCTCGCCGAACACCGTGACATTGCCGGCCGGTGCCGGCTGCGTCGCATCCGGCGGGGGACCGGGATTCACCGCCAGTGACACCCGGGTGATCAGCGACGCCGCGTCGGGCAGGGAGATCTCGCGCAACACCAGAACCGTGAAATACGACCCCATCCCGATCGTCAAGTGCGTCCAGCCCGATCGTCCGGCTCCGGCCCCCGAACCCGACGACCCCCCGCGCCCGAACGACGACGAGTGACGTCCTGTGCTCGACGTGTCACTTCGAATCACGCGGATTCGGACTGTGGCGTCGACGCTCGATCGGGTGTTTGCTGGATGTAGACGTATGCCCGGAACGAATGCCGCCGCGACGAGGTTGCAACAGTAGAGGTGCGCTCGGCACCGCACGATCGAAAGGGAGCATCCTCCATGACGCTCACACGCACCGTCCTCGATCAACAGACACTTCGTGAGGCGTACGCGCAGTTCCCCAGCGGCGTCGTGGCGATCGCTGCGAAAATCGACGGTGTCCTGGTGGGCTTGGCGGCCAGTAGCTTCGTGTCGGTGTCGATCGATCCGCCGTTGGTAGCGGTGTGCATCCAGAACACGTCGACCACGTGGCCGAAGCTGGAAGTTGCGCCGAACATCGGCGTCAGCGTGCTCGGGGAAGCGCACAACGATGCCGTCCGCACTCTGGCTGCGAAAACCGGTGACCGCTTCGCCGGTCTCGACCTCACCGTCACCGACGGAGGCGCGGCCTTCATCGTCGGTGCCACCGCCTGGCTCGACACCACCGTCGAGCAACAAATTCCAGCGGGCGATCACGCAATAGTGTTGCTACGCATCCATTCCCTCGAAGTACAGAGTGAAGTCAATCCAATCGTCTTCCACGGCAGCAAGTTCCGCAAACTTCAGCAGTAACCGCTGTTCGACTTGGTTCGGCCCCCTTCAGCCTGTTCGGCCCGCCCACCGGTTCGGCCCTGTCCGCCCACCTTCGGCCTGTTCGGTTCGCCCGCCGATTTTCGCAAACGCGCGCGCACTTGCTGAACGCGCGCGAAATAGTGGCCCAATCGTGGGCAATTCTGCGCGCATCTGACAAGTGCGCGCGCGTTTGTCGGATCGGTCTCGTGAAGTCTGCCAGCGACGCTTTGCCGAGCCGGTTCTCCTGGTGGTGCAGCTGCGCTTCGCTCGGTGCGGCCTCGTTTGCTCGTCCACCTGTTTCGGCTCCGTCTGCCTCGCAAACGCGCGCGCACGTGCTGAACGCGCGTGAAATAGTGGCCGAATAGTCGACGATTCTGCGCGCATCTGACAAGTGCGCGCGCGTTTGCGGGACTGACAGCTAGGCGAACTGGTACGCCGGTACCTGTATTCATCCACAAGCCGGGAGTTGTGCACAGTCGTCAGCTTTCGAGCTCGACTCCGTCGACGCATGGCCGAGACTCGGAGCATGAAGGACGACCGAATGATTCGACGCTCCGAGGCGCTGGCAGACGGGAGCGCCGATCACGAGTTGCGCGCAATGTATGAGCGGGGTGGCTGGGAGCGTTTTGTGAATGGCGTCTACGTTCCGTCGTCGAGATTGGCCGGGCTGACAGAACAGGAGCGGCACAGACTGTTGATCGATGCGATTTTGCCGATCTTGTCCGGTGGTTACGTCGTCAGTCACCGTTCGGCTGCACTACTGCACGGATTACCCTTACCCACTGGCGGATTGGACAAGGTTCACATCACCCGACACCGCCGCGGCGGCGGTCGTACGAATACGACTGTGACCCTGCACTGTGCACCGTCCTTATCGAGCGTGACGGTCGACGGAGTCTCGGTGACCTCGCTGGCTCGGACAGTGGTCGACCTTGCTCGAACCGAGACGCTGCTGTCTGCGGTAATCGCAGGTGACGTGGCGTTGAAGTGCTGTGACGAGAGGGAGCTCGACGCGGAGTTGCAGCGGGCTCGGGGCTGGAAAGGTGTGGCGCAGGCGCGACGAGCGGTGAACCTCATGGACGGGCGCAGTGGAAACCCCGGGGAATCGCAGAGTCGAATCATATTGCGCGAGGCTGGATTCGACGTCGAGTCTCAGGTGGAGATCCTGGATCCAAGTGGGCGATCGGTGGCACGGATCGATTGGATGGTCAATGGCCTCGTCGTATGCGAGTTCGACGGTAAAGCCAAGTACACCAAATACTTGCGACAGGATGAGAACCCCGGCGACGTGGTGTTCAGGGAGAAGGTACGGGAGGACGCGGTGCGCGATCTCGGCTATCCGGTGGTGCGCTGGACCTGGGCGGACCTGGCGAATCCAGCAGAGTTGGTGGCGCGCGTTGCCCGAGCTGTAGAACGGGCCGCTGCCCTGCCGGCACCGCGAGGGAGCGTGCGAATTACATCGAGTCGGGAGCAAACGCGCACGCATTTGCCGAACGCGCGCGAAATCGCCTAACTATTCCGCAAAAGCCGCGCGCATCTGACAAACGCGCGCGCGTTTGCGCCAGGGCCGGGGGAAGCGTCGCCAGGGCTGGGGGAGCGTCGCCAGGGGCTAGGGGGAAGCGTCTACGGGGGAGCGTCTACGTGGGTCGGGTTCGGTGACCGTGGCGCGTGAAGTCCATCGGACCCGGCTAGGTCGCAAACGCGCGCGCATTTGCCGAACGCGCGCGAAATCGCCTAACTATTCCGCAGAATCCGCGCGCATCTGACAAACGCGCGCGCGTTTGCGCCGCTACGCAGGCCGGCAGCCGAGGCGAGACCGACGGCGCACGAACAACAACGGCCGCACCCGTGAAACAGGTGCGGCCGTCGAAGGTTTCAGGGAATCAGAATGCTGCTTCGTCCAGTTCCATGATGTCGTTGTCGATGTTGGTGAGGATGGCGCGCGTGGCGGTGAGCTGCGGCAGGATGTTCTTGGCGAAGAACGAGGCCACTGCGATCTTGCCCTCGTAGAACGCCTTGTCCTTGCCCTCTGCGCCGTTGTCCAGTGCAGCGATGGCGATTTCGGACTGACGCAGCAGCAGCCAGCCGATGAGGAGGTCGCCGAAGCCCATGAGGAAACGCACCGACGCCAGGCCGACCTTGTACAGCTCGGTGGGCTGGTCCTGTGCGCCCATGAGGTGCTGGGTCATCGAGGTGACGATGGCCTGGACGTCTTCGAGGGCGGTGGCGAGCAGTGCGCGCTCGGCCTTGAGGCGTCCGTTGCCTGCTTCGCTGTCGATGAACGACTTGATCTGTCCGGCAACGTGAGCTAGGGCTACGCCGCGGTCGCGTGCGATCTTGCGGAAGAAGAAGTCCTGCGCCTGGATGGCGGTGGTGCCTTCGTACAGCGAGTCGATCTTGGCGTCGCGGATGTACTGCTCGACGGGGTAGTCCTGCAGGAAGCCGGAGCCACCGAAGGTCTGCAGCGATTCGGCGAGCACCTGGTAAGCGATCTCCGAGCCGACGCCCTTGACGATGGGCAGCAGCAGGTCGTTGACGCGGTAGGCGATGTCTTCGTCGGCGTCCGAGACCTGCTTGGCGGTGATCGGGTCCTGGTGTGCGGCGGTGTAGAGGTACACCGCGCGCAGGCCCTCGGAGTACGCCTTCTGCATCATGAGGCTGCGGCGCACGTCGGGGTGGTGCGTGATGGTGACGCGCGGTGCGGTCTTGTCGGTCATCTGCGTCAGGTCGGCGCCCTGGACGCGTTCCTTGGCGTACTCGAGTGCGTTGAGGTAGCCGGTGGAGAGGGTGCCGATTGCCTTGGTGCCGACCATCATTCGAGCGTGCTCGATGACGTCGAACATCTGCGCGATGCCCTTGTGGACCTCGCCGACGAGCCAGCCCTTGGCGGGGACGCCGTGGCCACCGAAGGTGAGCTCACAGGTGGCGGAGGCCTTGAGGCCCATCTTGTGCTCGACGCCGGTGACGAAGGCGCCGTTGCGCTCTCCCAGTTCACCCTTCTCGAAGTCGAAGAGGATGGACGGAACGAAGAACAGGCTCAGGCCCTTGGTGCCCGGTCCGGCACCTTCGGGACGGGCGAGCACGAGGTGGAAGATGTTCTCGAAGAGGTCGTCGGAGACGGCCGAGGTGATGAAGCGCTTGACGCCCTCGATGTGCCAGGAGCCGTCGTCCTGCTTGATCGCCTTGGTGCGTCCTGCGCCGACGTCGGATCCGGCGTCGGGCTCGGTGAGGACCATGGTGGCACCCCACTGGCGCTCGACGGCGACCTTGGCCCATTCCTTCTGCTCGTCGGTTCCGTTGTGGTACAGGATGTTTGCGAAGCCGGGGCCTGCGGAGTACATGAAGGCGGCGGGCTGCGAGCCGAGGAGCATCTCGTTGATGCCCCACAGGAGGTTACGAGGCGCTGCCATGCCGCCGACCTCTTCGTCGAGGCCGACGCGCCACCACTCACCGTCGGCGAGGGCCTTGTAGGACTTCTTGAAGGATTCGGGCAGCTTCAGGCTGTTGGTCTCGGGATCGAAGACCGGGGGGTTGCGGTCGGCGTCCGCGAAGGATTCCGCCAGGGGGCCCTCGGCCAGGCGTACTACCTCGCGCAGCATGTCACGGGCTACTTCACCGTCCATGTCGCCGAAGTTGTCGCCCTCGAGGGTCTCGTCGAGTCCGAACAGCTCGAAGAGATTGAATTCGAGGTCCCGGAGGTTGCTCTTGTAATGGCCCATTGCTCGTTCGCTCTCCAGTCGGTGGTGCGGTCTCGTGAGTACCGCCCAAGTTAGCTACTCGTCGGTAACTTAACGGATATTACCCCCGATCGGTTCCGCTGCCAAGGGCGGACCTACTCGCCAGTAATAGAGCGTCGATCGCTGTGCCGCCGGTCACGTCTCGATACCGGTTCTCGGCCGTGGTGACGGTGAGTCGGTCCCCGACGTCCGCCGCCAGATCCTCTGGCGTGTACAGGATCTCGGGCTCCTGTGGACCGCCGACGCCGTCGGTGATGTTCGACGAGTGATGGCCGAGAATCATGAGGATTCCATCAGGTTTCAACGCCGACACCGCAGCCGATACGGCTCGGCGTCGCTCGTCCGGAGGCAAATGGAGGTAGAATATGAGCACCAGGTCATAGTTGGGCTCGGTTGCCAGCTTCGTCACATCGGCGTGTATCCAGGTCAGGCGCTCGCGCACCGACCGCGGGGCCGACTCGGCCACTCGACTCGCCCGCGTCAATGCCACCGACGAGAAGTCGACGGCGTCCACGATCCAGCCGCGCGTCGCGAGCCAGATGGCGTTGCGGCCTTGGCCGGCTGCCAAATCGAGGGCTCGACCGCGCGGGATTGTCGTCGCGACTTCGACCAAGGTGGCATTCGGAGCCTCGCCGTAGACGAGTTCTCGGCGTTCGTACTTGCGATCCCATTCGGCAGCGTCCACGCCGGAAGCCTAATGGGAACTGCTACAGCGTGGCCCGCAGCAACAGCACGTTGTAGTTCTGGAACACCGTCGCCAAGAAGTAGAGGTCGCGGCCCGTCGAGAACGGGTGGATGTACGGGGCGTAGATCGAGCTGATCTCGCGAGTGTAGACCAGTACCTCGGGCGGGCTCCACGGTCCGACGGGCGATGAAGAACGCCGCAGCGCAATGGAATTGGCGTTGTCGGTGGTCATCATCAGGTACTGGCCCACAGCGGCGTTGTATGCAACCGACAGTTCGCCGACGCCGTCGACGATGGGGGCGGCCGCAGCAGGGTCGCCCTTCTTCCAATCCTTACCCGTCCAATATTCGTATTCGCCGAGCCTCGTGATGTCCGCTTCTCTGACGCGAGAGACGTGGCCGAGTGTGGAGCGACCCGGCGGTGTGCCGTACTGGTAGATGTATCCGTTGTCCTTCAGGTAGGCGCTTTGCTGGAAGTTTCGATCTCCGCCGGCGCTCGGCCTGTGGGTCTCGGGTAGTGCGGCCCAGTTCTCTCCGTTGTCGGTCGAGGCGGCGAGGCCGGAGAAGTTGGTGTCCCAGGTACCTGCGGGTCCCCAGTTCTTGACCGACATGAGGTTGAGGTACTGGGTGTCGCCCACGGCGACTCCGGCGGTGGGGATTCGGCTGATTTCGACGAAGGGGATCTTGGGGCTGGGGACGACTTCTTTGGTTTGTCCGACGGCGTCCTTGACGACGCTGTCGAAGTTCATGCCGTCGGCGAGGTTTCGGTCGTTGCTGCGGACGATGGCGTTGCTGCGCCAGGACCAGAGGCTGCCTTGCAGGAGGTTGGGGACGCCGACGCCTGCGGTGTCGCCGAAGGCGGTCAGGACCTCGCCTCGGCCGTTGTCCCACATGATGCCGAGGTCGGTGCCGATCATGTTGACGTTCTGGGTCATGTTCGGGCTCGACATTCCGGTCACCTGGGCGACGGCCTGTGCGCGGCCGTGCAGTTGCGGCAATCCGAATGTTCCGTTCAGACCGGCGATTGGGTTGATTGCGTTGGGGTCGGCGAGGGCCGTTGGGCCTGTGACCAGCATCGATGCCGTCACCGTCAGTGCTGCGACTGTCAAGAGTCTGGATCCCACGCGTGTCAAAACTGCCCCGTTTCATGGTGTTTCCCCGATAACACCTCGGAACCATGGCAGCGGTTTGTTATGGGCAAGTTCAATCAACTCGTAGCCTGTTTCGCGAATCGGGCGAATGCCCCTCGGTGTCGTAATCTGGACACGTGAGTGATCTACCCGATTCCCAGCTGGCGCGGGATCTGTCCGTCAGTGCGATGCGGCTGAATCGGAGACTGCGTCTGCGCCATTCGAGCGACCGGTTGCCGGTGGCTCAGTTGTCGATTCTGACGACGTTGTTGCGCGAGGGGCCGATGACGACCGGTGAACTGGCTTCTCGGGAACGAATCAAGCCGCCGTCGGTGTCGCGGTCGTCGCATCAGTTGGTCGAGGCCGGCCTGATTGTCCGTGAGCCGCACCCGACCGACGGCAGGCAGGTGGTGCTGCAGTTGACCGAGGCGGGCGTTGCGACTGCTCGCGACGAAGTGGCGTCTCGCGAAATCGCTCTCGCCGAACAGTTGGACGAGTTATCGGCTCGGCAGCGGGAAACGTTGGCCGCAGCGTCGGCAATCCTGATCGAATTGGTCGATCGAGTCGACTGAGACCGTCAGTTCTCGTGTTGAACTTCGCGATCGAGACCGTCGATATTCCACTCGATGGTGGATCCGAGTTCCTCGGAATCTCCTCGGTGCGCGACGCGGCCGAGGACGGTGGCGACTATTGCAGCGCACACCATCCAGACGACTACGCCTATCAGCAACCCGGTCATGGACACTTTGTAGCACTGATGTCTGAGAAATCGCCGTGAAACGGTGGTTATGAAGTGTTGCTGTTCGATATACATCGCGTGCGGTCCGGCAAATGCGACAAAGTGAAGCTTCTTGTTCCCCAACAGATGTAGAGACCCGACGGATTGTTTTTCGTGTCCTTCTCGAAAACAAAAATCAATGAGTTTTGCGTAATTGTTCGACGACTCGGCGAAAGCGACTGTTCGGTGTGCACATATTCGACACCACATCGAGATCGGACTCGAAATCCACATCTCGCAATTGCGACACCATGGTGACCTCGGCACCCGCAGCGGTCAGTGCCACCCGAGTGTCGTCACCCGTCGACGGGGCAGACATCGGTACGTCCAGCAATGCCCGGGCCTGAGCAGGATTCCGTAGACCCAGGATCCACCAACCGCCGTCCTCGGCGGCACCGAGTAGATCGGTGTCGGCCAGCAACGCGGCTGCGTCGCTGAGCAGTCGCCCGGTGACCTGCGGGGTGTCCATTCCGATCTGAAGTACCGCACCCGCGGGCGCGGCGTCGGCGTGCGCATTCGCCAGCCGTTCGCCCAGTCCGTCGCCGCGCTGCGGGATCACGGTGAACGACGCGAGGGCTCGGGTGAGTTCCTCGGCGCGGGCCGCGTCGCTAAGATGGCCGGTGAGGGCCACGACGCGGTGGTCGACGTCCGCTGCCGCGACGGCGTCGAGGGTGTCCAGCAGCGCGGCAGCTGCCACCTCGGCGGCGGCCGCGTCGCCGATCGTGGCGGCGAGACGGGTCTTGGCAAGTCCTGGAACGGGTGCTTTGGCTACGACGAGGGCGGTGACGGTCACGAGAGCACCTTCCAGAAATCGCGCACGGCCACGATGGTGCCGCGGACCGAGCCCGAGACCTTGGACGTGCCTGCGGTTCGTGGTCGGTAGTCCACGTCGTGTTCGACGACGGTCCAGCCGGCCTCGGCCGCGAGTACGAGCAGCTGCAGCGGGTAGCCGGAACGTCGGTCGGTGACATCGAGGTCGAGTAGTGCTTGTCGGCGGACCGCTCGGATGGCACCGAGGTCGTGTACGGGCAAGTTGTACTTGGTCCGAAGTCGAAGAGACAGAACGGCATTGCCGACTTTTGCGTGCAGCGGGGAGCTTCCCTTGGCGGGCCGGCGACGGCCGACGGCCAGGTCTGCGCTGTTCAGTGCAGCCACCAGGGTGGGTAGGTCGCGTGGGTCCATCGAGCCGTCTCCGTCGAGCACGCAGACAATATCGGTGTCGGCGGCGAGGACGCCCGCGTGCACGGCGGCTCCGTATCCGGGGACGGCTTCCGCTACCACTGCAGCGCCGTGGGCGGCTGCCACCGCGGCGGTGGCGTCGGTCGAGTTGTTGTCCACGACGATCGTTCGATATCCCGGCGGGATCGAATCCAGCACGGCCGGAAGCGATTCGGCTTCGTTCATGCAGGGAATGACGACGGTGACCGATCCGGGCTCAGACACGGGGTGGGCCCGTTCCCTCGGCGTCGCGCAACGGTGCGTCGGCGAACGCGGTGAGACCGTCCTGCGGCAGGATCTGCGCGCGAAATCCCAGAACCTCTTCTGCCCGCTGTGGACTGGCGACGATGTGCCGTACGTCCCCGGCTCGGTACTGGCCGGTGATTTCGGGAGCTGGCCCACCCCTCGCGTCGGCGAGAACGGACGCCACCTCCCCGATGGTGATCGGATGACCCGAGCACACGTTGAGCGCGGTGAAGCCGTCCAGCTCGGCGGAGATGGACGCGATGTTCGCTGCTGCCACGTCGTGCACGTGGACGAAATCGCGGGCCTGCTTGCCGTCCTCGTAGACCGTGGGCGGCTTCCCGAGTTCGAGCGAGGACCGGAACATTGCCGCCACACCGGAATACGGGGTGTTGCGCGGCATGTGCGGGCCGTACACGTTGTGGTAGCGCAGCGCGACGACGGAACCACCGGTCGACAGTGCCCACGCGGAGGCGTAGTTCTCCTGCGCCAGTTTGCTCGCTGCGTAGGTGCTGCGCGGTTGCAGCGGTGAATCCTCCTCGACCAGTAGCCAATCGAGTGGCTCGCCGGACGCAGGGTCGCGGTTGTCGAACAGCCCGGCGTCCAGATCGGCTCGGGTACGCGGTCGCGGCACGACGGTCTCGCCGGAGGAATTGAGGTAGCGCCCTTCGCCGTAGACCACCATCGACGATGCCAGCACCAGGCGGGAACACCCTGCCTCGTACATCGCCGCGAGCAGGACTGCGGTTCCGAAGTCGTTGTGACTGGCGTATGCCGGCGCGTCCGCGGCGTCGACGCCTGCGCCGACGACAGCAGCCTGATGGCACACGACATCCACACCGCGTAGCACTTCGACGAGTGAATCCTTGTCTCGCACATCCAGATCGGTGATGCCCTCGGCTGTCGCGCCGGGTCCGTGGGCGGAACCCAACATGGCGTCGACGGCAACCATCTCGAGATCGGTGTCGCGCGATGCGTCGAGGATGTGGCCCCCGATGAATCCGGCTGCACCGGTGAGCAGTACGCGAGTCATGGCAGCTCGACCGGCAGTGTGACTCCGGTGTGCACCCGGCAGTGGGGGCACTCGCCCGTCGGTGCGTCGCGCACTGCGGATCGGACGAGCGCCTTGAGCGGTTCGATGTTCTTCTGGAATTCGGCGAACACGTCCACTGCCTTGACTCCCTGACCGGATTCGATTCCGGCGTCGAGGTCGGTCACCAACGCTATCGGCGCGTAACAGAGTTCGAGCTCGCGGGCCAGGACGGCCTCGGGGTGACCGGTCATGTTCACCAGTGTCCAACCTTGGCGCGCGAACCATTGGCTTTCGGCGCGAGTGGAGAACCGGGGACCCTCGACGACCACCATGACACCGCCGTCGACCGCGGACCCCTGGACGGCCGCGCTGCGCAGCTCCCCGCAGTAGGGATCGGCGAATTCGACGTGGATGCCGCCGTTGTCGAAGTAGGTCTGGGTGCGGCCGGACGTCCGATCGACGAGTTGATCCGGAATCACGACGGTTCCCGGACCGTATTCGGCCACCAACGATCCCACGGCACACGGGGCGAACACGCGGCTGACACCGAGCATGCGCAGCGCCCACATGTTGGCCCGATACGGCAGGGTGTGCGGCGAGTATTCGTGAGCGCGGCCGTGTCGAGGTAGAAAGGCAACTCGTCGTCCTTCCACCTCGCCGACGGTGATCGGTGCGCTCGGTGATCCGTAGGGCGTGTCCAGCTCGATCTCTTCGGCGTCGTCGGCGAAGAACGAGTAGAAGCCACTGCCGCCGATCACCGCGATCTCGGCCTGTAACTCCGCTTGCGTGTTCATCTACCCATCCTCCATCACCGTCGGTCGATATGCTGGTCCGAAACCGTGTTCGTCTTCAAGTCCGCAGGGAGAAAACACTATCCGTTACTGGAGAGAAGCCGTCGCCGGTGCGCTGGCCGTCGTGCTCGTTGCCGTCGCGTTCGTCGTTCCGTATCTGGGCAACGAGATCGTCACCCCGATCATCAACAGAACACCGCAGCAGGTGCGCGATTTTGCAGACGCCGCACCGCTGTTCGGTTTTCGTGAGGCTCATGTCGGATGGGGAACGCCGTTCGCCGTCCTCATCGCGGTGGCGACCGTGCTGTGGGGACCGACCGTGGCTCGACGCCTGTCCTGGACGCGGCTGTTGTTCGTCGTCTGGGGTGCGTCGGCGGCGTGGACGATGGCGCTGGCGATGGTCGACGGTTGGAAGCGTGGGTTCGTCGACCGGTTGGCCTCGACGGACGAGTACCTGCACGAGGTTCCCGGCATCACCGACATCCCCGCGACACTGCGCGGATTCTCCGAGCGCATTCTGGATTACCAGGCGGATTCGTGGACCACTCACGTCTCGGGCCATCCGCCCGGTGCGCTGCTGACGTTCGTCTGGCTCGACCGTCTCGGTTTGAGCGGCGGGGCCTGGGCGGCAACGCTGTGCGTGTTGGTGGGAACCAGTGCCGCAGTTGCTGTGGTTCTCACGCTGGGTGTTCTGGGCGACGAGGACATGGCCAGGCGCGCAGCACCGTTCGTGGCGATCGCACCGGCAGCGATCTGGATCGCCGTCTCCGCCGACGCGTTCTATGCCGGGGTCGCGGCGTGGGGTATCGCGCTGCTGGCGGTCTCGACTAAGCGCTGGCTGTGGCCCGCATCGATCGGTGCGGGAGTGCTTCTCGGGTTCGGAATCTATTTGAACTACGGCCTGGTGTTGATGGGTCTGCCCGCGGTCGCGGTGCTGATAGCGGGCCGAAAGGTTCTGCCGTTCCTCGGCGCGGTGATCGGTGCCCTGCTCGTTGCGGGGGTCTTCACGGCGTACGGATTCTGGTGGTACGACGGGTACGAGCTGGTGCAGGAGCGGTACTACCAGGGCATCGCCAAGGATCGTCCGTTCGAGTACTGGGGCTGGGCGAACTTCGCTGCACTGTTCTGCGCGCTCGGCGTCGCTGTGCCCGCGGCCTTCCCACGCATCGCCGCGCGGGTGCAGCCGATCAACCTGTTGGTGCTCGGCGGCCTCGCGGCGGTGGTGATGGCCGATCTGAGTCAGCTGAGCAAAGCGGAGACGGAGCGAATCTGGCTGCCGTTCGCGATGTGGATGTTGATCGCCCCGGCGGTGCTGCCGCGTCGAACACATCGATTCTGGTTGGCGCTGCAGGTGATCGGGGCCTTGGCCGTCAATCATCTGCTGTTCACGAATTGGTGAGCGGAGCCGGAGTCATCTGCGCGAACCAGCGGCCGTCGATCGGAGCCACGTCCACCATCTGCAAGCCGGCGGCGCGGGCGAGGTCGGCGGTGGCATCGGCGCTGACACTCGACCAGGCGAACCAATCGCCGACCATGGTGTCGGTTTCCCAGCGGACGGTGCGGTGCCGAATCCCGGAGTCACTCGGTTCGTCCACCTCGGCGATGATGGCTCCGTGTGGTGCCAGCAGATCGGCGGCTCGGCGTAGCAGGCGCACCGGATCCCCGCCGATGCCGATGTTGCCGTCGGCGAGCAGCACACACGACCACGTGCCGGTGCCGGGCAGAGGCTCGAAGAGGTCACGGAGAACGGCGTTTCCGCCGCGGCCGATGGTCAGGTCGACGGCAGCCTTCGACGTGTCGACGCCGAGCGCCGAGAGTCCTCGGCGGGCAAGAGCTTCGGTCAGCCGGCCGGGTCCGCATCCGAGATCGATGGTGGACCCGGTACATCGGCTGATCATGGCGTGGTCGGCTCGGCGATCCTCTTCCGAGGATGCGCTTCCGCCCATCCAGCGGGCCGTGGGCAGACGTTCTCTCGAGCCGTCGGAATCGCCGATCCAGCAGGGCAATCCAGCGGCGGCGCGGTGGAAAAGGGTGTCTGCGGTGACGCTCATGTTCGGCTCCGTACCACGGTGAAGCGAATGAAGTAGACGACGGCGCTGGCGGCGAACAACACCGTTGTCAGAACCAGCCATCGTTCCAAGAAGGGGTCTTGGGTCAAACCTGTTGCCGCACGATAGGTTTCCGCGCCCTGGGACAGTATTCCGGGGAAGAACATCAAGAACGTCAGCGCTGTGCCGAGAGCCGGGACGCGAATGTAGTTGACGGGCGAGACGGTCATCTGCAGTCGTCCGAGCCCGGTGAGAAGGCGATCGGCCGCCGAGTACAGCGGGAACAGGACCGCGTCGTGCAGCAGTACCGATCCGAAGAACCAGACGGCGATGGAATGCCACCAGATGTCGCTGTTCCACAACGTTTTCGGCCCGGCGATGTGGACGACGTAGCCGACCAGTGCGAAAGACAACAGCAGGCCGACGGCATGCAGAGGGTGGCCACCGTATATCCGTCGGAAGGCTCTCATTCCCGGTCCCCTGTCGCGTTTTACGAAACGTCTGTGAAAGCACCAGAGCGCGAGCAGCACCGACGTCGTCGGTGACTGCCCGCGCACGGGTTCAGGAGCTGATTATGCGGCGGTCTTGACCGTGATGGTCGCAACGCCGACGAGCAGTCCCGGGGTGACAGCGTCGGTCTTGAACGTGTCGTTGAGCAGTCCGGCTGCGGTCTCCGAGATCTTCACCTGCGTGCCCTGCAGGATGGCGGTGTTCTCGGGGCCGGTTGCCAACGGCTGCAGGGTGCGGCCGTCGAGGTCGAACAGCACGGCGTCGGCAGCAGCCTCTTCGCCGTTGACCGTGACGTCACCGGTGAGCAGCGACGTGCCCGGGTCGATGTCGAAGTTGGTCAGCTCGACCACGGTCTCGCCTGCGGTCAGCGACAATCCGCTGCCGTCGTGGTTGATCTCGCCCTGCACGTAGGGGTCGACCGTGCCGGGCTCCCAGTACTTGACGTCGCCACCGGTGATCGGGAAGCGAATGGAACCGTCTGCGAGAGTTGCGGTTCCGACTACGCCCGGCGTGAGGCCGAGGGTGGTCAGTGCGCCCAGGAAGCCGGGGTCGAGAGCAACTGCGGTGTCGACGCCGTTGCTGAGGTCGGCGACCTCGGCTGCGGGCTCGGGAGTGCTCTCGGTGGTCTCCATGGCCGACGACTCCGAGGAGGTGGCTGCGTCGGTGGTGCTGGATGCGTCGTCGCTGGAGCACGCGGCGAGCGGGACGATGGTGAGTGCACCGATTGCGGTGGCGGCCAAAGCTTTACGAACAGTGAACATGTCGGTCAACCTTCCGTGCTCGTCTCTCGAGCGTTGTGGGTTATTCGGCGCTGCTTGCCGATCGGATGGGTCTTCATCGCGATGCCTGCATTGAAGCGGTGCCGACCTGTTACCCCACGGTGTGAACGGTCAAACCAGACATGTTCACGTTCGGCTCAGCCCAGGATCAGATCCGCGGCTCGTTCGCCGATGATCACCGACGGTGCATGGGTGTGGCCGCGGATGATGCTGGGCATGATCGATGCGTCGGCGACCCGGAGTCGGTCGACACCCCGAACCCGCAGCGCAGCGTCGACGACGCTGCCGGCATCGTTGCCCATCCGCGCGGTGCCCACCGGGTGGTACAGAGTGTGCGCGTTCTGCTCCAGGGCCTCGGTGAGCAGATCCGCCGGGGAGATGTTCGACGCCACCCTGGGGCGTACGACGTCCCCGAGCTGGCACTTCAGGGACGGGGTCTCCGACAGCGCGACGCATACGCGCAGTCCCTCGATCATGGCCCTGCGGTCCATTCCGTCGGGGTCGCTGAGGTAACGCGGCTCGACGATGGGCTTGGCCAGGGGGTCGGCGGACCGGAGCGTGATCTCGCCTCGGCTCTTGGGTTGCAGCAGGACTGTGCCGATGACCGCGGCGTGTGCGTCGGCGGCGATCAGGCCTTCGTCGAAGAACGGGGCCGGTCCGAAGATGAGTTCGAGGTCCGGCAGCGGCAGATCCTCGCGGCTCCGGATGAAGCCGTATGCCTCCGCGACGTTGGAGGTGAGCATGCCGCGTCGGCGCGCGAGATAGTTGATGAGTTCGGGAATCTTCTCGGCGTGGAACAGGGAGTCCTTCTCGGTCTTCCATCCGATGAGGGCGGCCAGGTGGTCGAGGAGGTTCTGCCCGACGTCCGGCGAGTGGTGCCGGACGGTGATGCCGTGGGCTGCGAGCTGCTCCTTGTCTCCGATGCCGGAGAGCATCAGCAGCTGCGGTGTGTTGATGGCTCCGCCGGACAGAACGACTTCCTTGTGTGCGCGCACCGTGTGGGTGACGCCGTCGGAGGTGTATTCGACGCCGACGGCGGCGCTGCCCTCGAAGAGAACCCGGGTGGCCTGTGCCTCGGTGAGGACGGTGAGGTTGGTGCGCTTCTTCGCCGGGCGAAGGTAGGCGTCGGCGGTGCTCCAGCGGGCGCCGCGTTTCTGGTTGACCATGGTGCGGCTGAAGCCCGTGGGTTCGGGCAGGTTGGGGGTTTCCACCGAGTAGCCGGCTTCCTCGACGGCGGAGAGGAAGGACGAGGTGAGCGGGCGTGAGCTGCGCTGGTGGGACACGATCAGCGGCCCGCCGGTTCCGGCGTCCAGTTCTGTTGTGCCCTCGATGTTCTCGATCTTGCGGAAGTATCCGACGAGGTTGCGGAACGACCACGAGTCGTCGGAGTTGGCCGCCCACTCGTCGTAGTCGGCGGCGAATCCGCGTACCCACATCATGGCGTTCATCGACGACGAGCCGCCGAGCATCTTGCCGCGCGGCCAGTAGATGCTGCGGTCGCGTAGCCCCGGCTGCGGTTCGGTGAGGTAGTCCCAATCGACCTCGGTACGAAAGAGTTTGGAGAACGCGGCGGGGATGTGGGCGAACTTGTTCTTGTCTTCCGGGCCTGCCTCGAGCAGGATCACGCTGTTGCGGGGATCGGCGCTGAGCCGGTTGGCCACCACTGCGCCGGCCGAGCCCGCGCCCACGACGATGTAGTCGGCGGTTGTGTTCTGTGTGCTCATGATTGTCCTTCGGGTTCGTCGGCGCTGCTCAGCCGCGCAGGGCGGAGGCGAATATTGCCGGGAGTTTGGTCCAGGACGGTGCTCCGGCGAATGCGGTGAGCAGTTTCCCGGTCGACGCTGCGGTTTTGTTGGTGACGAACCACGGCGGCTTGGGGGAGATGGACATCTCTCCGCTGATCAGCGACCTCGACAGTGGGCGGAAGGGTCCGCGCACCACGGTCCGTTCGGCACCGTCGATCAGTAATGCGTTGTGCACGATGCCGATTCCGCTCTGCACATCGTCGACGGTGTGGCCGGGGAACGCGCCCCAGGTGGCCGATGCGGTGAGGAATCCGAGGGCGGTCCAGGCATTGACGGCGATGGTGCCGTACCTCAGGTCTGCAAGCATGGAGTCGAACTTCTCACCGAGTTCCTTGATGGTGCTCGGCGTGCCGATGATGTTGATGCCGAGGGTGCCGGTGAACTCCTCGTTGGCCGTCTGGACGGCCTTGGCGGCGAATGCTGCTCCGCTGTAGGGCAACTCGATGACGCCCATGACTGGTGCGAAGTACTCGGTCTGCAGGAGCGGTGCGTACTCGCCCGGATCGAGGTCGGTGATGAGCACCCGGCCACCGCCGTCGCCGAGCCGTTCGGCAGACGGGTACGTGGCGGTGGCGTCGGACACCCGTCTGTCGCTGCCCGGGTAGTACGGGGCGCGGGCCGGTGCCCGGTCGAGTGCGGCGCGCAGGGCTGCGATGAACTCGTCGCGCTGCTTCCATTCCGAGGACAGCACGACGACCTGCGAAGCGACACAGTTGTATCCGCTGTTGTGCAGTCGCTGGGTGGCTACGTGTTCGGCTTGGAACTCGATGTCCGCGCGGCTCCACTCGCCCGGCAACACGATGGTGGGCGAGACGCCACCGAGTTCACTGGAGATCTCCTTGGTCAGGATCGGCCGGTTCGCCGCCTTACGGGCGGCACCGTCGGGTCCCGGGCCGAAGACGATGGCGTCGTGGGTGATTGCGCTGCCCGTCATATGGACGTGGTCGACGCGATCGTGGTTGACCAGGTAGGTGCCGACGTCGGCTCCACCGGTGAGCAGACGCAGCGCGCCGATGTCCACCAGTGGGGCGAGGATCTTCTCGAAGACCGGCAGCAGTGGGTCCATGATGGGGTTGAGCTTGAGCGCGACGACGCGGTTGAAGGCGATCAGTTCGTAGAGGGCGTCGAGCGGGGCGATCGAGGTGATGTTGCCCGCGCCCAGGACGACGCCGACGCCCGCGGTGCGCGTCGGGTCGAGTTGGGCGAGGCCTGCGGTGCGCTGTGCGGTGGCACGGTCGATTCCCGGCCGGAGCCACACCTCGGCACTGAACCCGTTGAGCAGTAGCTTCTCGAAGTTGTTGAGCGGCAACACCGATACGGTCGTTCGTCCGCCCGGGGCTGTTCCGAACTTCGCTCCGGCCAGCGGGCTACCGCCTGCCTCGAGCGCGGAGAGGGTGTGCGCGAGCGTGCCGAGACCGCCGAGAAACGAGTACGGGCCGGAGAGCCATTCCTCACCGAGCAGGTTGGACGAGGGGTCGAGGCCCTTGACCGACGCGGCGGCGGTCACCCATTCCTGCGCGTGCGTCGTGGTGAGCGCGTGCACGCGCTCGAGCAGTGCCCGGCGGTCGGCCAGGCCGAGCCTGCCCCAGGTCTGCTCGCCTGCGTCGAGGTCGGCAAGAGCGGTATCGACCGCCAGGGAGGCGTCCGGTCCGTTCGTCGGTACAGGCTGCAGATGCGGGGTGACTTCGCTGGTCAACTTTTCGTCTCCACTCGTCGTTCGGATACACGGCTTCGAGTGTGATTCTGGTCGCATTCGGGGCGGCAGGCTATGGGCCGCCGCTGTCAATCGAGCGCAGCGGATTGTGCCGTCGCACAGTTTCGGTGTGGTGTGGCTTACATCGGCCGGGCTATGGTTCAGTCATGACCACCACCGAGTCCGCTCTGCATCCGTCACCGACCGAGCTGGCGGCGGCGATGCTCGACGACGTCGACGAGCTGGCGAGCGAACTGGTCCGGCGCATCCTGGGAGCCGAGCACGCGTATCTGGAGGCGACGCTGCTCACCGCGGATCAACTCCACGAAGCGTCTCGCAGCAATCTGGCCTCGATGTTGGGCAAGCTGTCCGGGCGTGCACCGGTTCGGCTCGAGTCGGCGCAGCAGGCGGGCAGGCTCAAGGCCGAGCAAGGTGTACCGCTGGCGGCATTGCTGCACGCGTTCCGGCTCGGTGGTCGGCTGGTCTGGGACGAGTTGATGGTGCGTTCGCACGGCCGGGCCAGCCACGCGCTGCTGGACATGGCGGCGCAGGTGTGGGCATTGGTCGACGTGTATTCCGACGAGGCGGCCGAGGCGTATCGAGAGAGCGCCGATATGCGAGCCCGCGAGAGCGCCGAAGCCCGCGGCCGGCTGATTCGGGTGCTGTTCGCCGATCACGCCGCGAATCCGGCCGCGGCGGCGGATGCCCTGCGTGCGTTCCGAATTCCGGATCGCGGCTTTTTTGCGGTGGTATCCCAGGAACCCTCGTCGACGGGACTCGGTATCGAAGGCGTCGTCGCTCGGTTGCGGGCCGCGGGAACCGAGTCGGTGTGGGATGCCGAGGTGGACGGAAGCATCGGATTGTTCTGTGCCGCTCGGGAATCCGACATCGATACGGCACTGGCCACTTTCGGAGAACTGTGCCCGGGGCGGATCGGTGTCAGTTCGGTGTTCCGGTCGCCGTCGGGAATCGGTGACGCCGTGGGGCAGGCCCGTCTGGCCCGGTCGTGCAGCTTTCCCGATTCTGTGCCGTCGACGCCGGTGCGCTACGACTCGGTCCCGGTGCCGTTACTGCTCGCGCGCGACCCGAAATCCGGCCGTATCGCGGCTCGTCAGATCCTCGGCGATCTGTTGGCGTTGCCCCGCGCCGAGCGGACGAGTCTGCTCGCCACTCTCGATGCGTGGTTCTCGTGCGGTGGCTCCACCAAGGATGCCGCGGAACAGCTGCACTACCACCGCAATACGGTGTTGTACCGATTGCGGCGTATCGCCGAACTCACCGGTCGCGACTTCCGTGATCCCGTGCAGGCCGCCGAACTCTATGTCGGGCTTCGAGCCCACCAACTACTGACCTGACGGGTCAGTGGCTGGCCAGCACGACGTCGAGGATTCCCGTTCCCAGCGGTACCGGAACGCAGGACGGCTGACGTGCATTCGCGGGGTCGAGTGCGTTGAGCGCCAGACGCAGCGCGGTCGGGTCGTAGGTGAACGTGAAGTGGGCGACCTCGGTGTCGGGGCACACGTCCTGGATCACGATGTTGTGCGCTCCCGGATCTCGCAGCAGCGCATTGGTATACGGCTGAATGACCTCGTCGACCTTGGTGGCGATCGAGGTGTAGTCGACGCCGGGGACGGTGTCGCCGCCGGCGTTGAGGTTTTCGAGAAAGTCCGATCCGGCCATCAACTGGGCGAGGCCAGGGCCGAATTCGTCGGCTACCAGACCGGTCGCGCCGGGCACGGCCTGGACGACGGGGGCGACTCCGTACATGGTGCCGCCGTAGGTCGGTGACGCGATTCCCACCCATCGGTCGACGACATCGGCCCCTCCGAGCCTGTTGACGAAGTATCGGGCGACGGCAGCACCCTGCGAGTAGCCCACCACGTCCACCGCCGCGGCGCCGGTCGCGTCGAGGATGGTTGCCGTCATCGATTTCAGTTGTGCTGCACTGTCTTCGATGACGCCGTAGCCGTTGGACTTACCGTCCGGCGACGCGCCGTAGTTGATCGCGAAGACGCAGAAGCCCGCGGCCTGCAGGATGGGGGAGAAGCCGGCCCAATCGGAGTAGGCGGTGGCGTCGGTGCCGTGGACGAGAACGACAGGATTGGGGTGCTCGGCAGAGGGCACGCAGCTCATGTCGTTGGCCCCGGGCGGGGCGGCGTCGCGGTTGGTCGACGCGTACCGAATGGCATCGGCGTGGTCGGGTTGCGGCGGTGCAGCTGCGATGGGCATGAGCGGGCCGGCATGTGCGAGTGGTGCCGCTTGGGTCGACAAGGCCGACAGTGCAGCGGTGAGTGCGACGACGAGAAGAATCAGACTTCGGCGTGGTCCGCGCATGATCACACGGTATTCCTGCAGTTGTGAAATGTCCCTACGAATTCGGACATGAACGCATAAAAGTCACAACAATAGTTCTGTAACGATTTTTGTGTCGCAAGCCGATTGCCGACCGAGCTACCGGTGACGGCGAGGGTGCAGACGCAGGGGATCGATCGAAAGACGGGTTTACCGCCGACAAGGAAAACGTGGAGCCGGTGACGGGAATCGAACCCGCCTCTCAACCTTGGGAAGGTCGCGTTCTACCAATGAACTACACCGGCGTGTGGTGCGGCGTCCAGATTAGCAGGGTGGCCCGACGTCGATGCGTACACCGTGCAGCAGGGCCTGGGCGTCCTCGGCCGGCACCGGTTCGGAGAAGAGGTAGCCCTGAGCGCGGGTGCAGCCCAAGGCCACCAATGTGCTCCTGGCACTCTCGGTTTCGACGCCCTCGGCGATGATGCTCAGGCCGAACGCGTGCGCGAGCCCGATGATCGACTGGACGATCGCGAGGTCGTCGGTCGCTCCCGATCCGAGGTCGGTGACGAACGCGCGGTCGATCTTGAGCGCGTCGACGGGCAGTTCCTTGAGGTGTGACAGTGAGCTGTATCCGGTACCGAAGTCGTCGATCGCCACCTGCACGCCGAGGTCCCGCAGTTCTCGGAGAGTCACTCGAGTACGCGAAAGATCCTGTACGACGGCCACTTCGGTGATCTCCAGGCACAGGTTGCAGCCCGCGATCGAGAATTCGTCGAGGGCGCTCGCCACGGTGGCCGCAAAGCCGGTGGTGACCAGCTGTACGGGCGAGATGTTCACGCGCATCACGATGTCGAGGCCGGGGATGTCCCGTTGCCACGCCGCCAAGGTCCGGCACGCGTGGTCGAGAACCCACCGACCGAGCTCGCCGGCGAGGTTCGTCTCCTCCGCCACTGGAATGAAGGCCGACGGTGGTAGCAGCCCGCGGGTGGGGTGACGCCACCGAACCAGTGCCTCCACCGCAGTGATGCGCCCGGTGACGAGGTCGACCTCGGGTTGGAAGTGCAACGTCAGCGAGTCGCCTGCAATGGCGTCACGCAGATGGATCTCGACGTCGTTGCGGAGTTCGGATTGCGCGTGCATCTCGTCGGTGAACAGCGAGATGTGATGTCCACCAGCACGCTTGGCCACCAGAGCGGCTTGCCCTGCTTGCCGGAGCAGAGAGTCGGCGGTGTGGGTGCCGGGCTCGCCGAAGGCGATTCCGATGCTGGCGCTGCGACCGATTCTCTCGACACCGAGAGTGACCGGTGCCTGTATCGACTCGGCGATCGTGCGGGCACGGTCGGTGGCGACGCGGTGCGAGCACGGGCCCGCCAGGACCACGACGAACTCGTCGCCGCTCAGGCGGGCCGCGAGACTCGCCGATTCGTCGACGAACGCCTGCAGGCGTTCGGCGACAGCCTGGAGATACTGGTCGCCGGCGAGGTGTCCGAGAAAGTCGTTCAGCGCCTTGGTGCGGTCCAGGTCGATGTGCAACACCGCCACCGGACCGGGCATCGACGGATCGAGTCGGTCACGGAGGTGCTGCGTGAGTGCGGTGCGGTTCGGGAGTGAGGTGAGACCGTCGTGCAAGGCCGAGAACCTGATCTGTTCCTCGGCACTGACTCGCGCCTGCAACTGCGACAGCAGAGCAGCAATTGCTTTGAGGGCGTTCAGTTCTGCCTGGGACCAACTTCGGTCTCCCACTTTGATGAAGCCCAGAATCCCGGTGGTGCGTTCGGAGTGCAGCAGCGGCACGACGGCCATCGAGGTGGCGCTCAATCCCGAGGCGGTCTCGACGCGTCGGCGATAGTCCTCCTGCTCCGGGTCGGGCCGAAACACTGCCGGTTCGGACAGTGTTTCGGCCATCGCGAAGACCGAGTCGGCCTCGTCGAAGTAGACGACGGCCAGGGGGTCGGGATCGGGCACGCTCAGGCGCGGTGGCCATTCCGCGGTGAGTCTGGTTGCCCGGGCATCGAAATCGTGGTGCCGGAGAAAGCTGAAATCGATGCCGAGGTAGTCCACGAGCTGACGCAGTACCGACAGGTATGCTTCTCGCACCGTCGCCGCGTCGACGCCCATGAGTTCGGTGGCGACGCCGGTGACGAGGACCTCGAGTGTCCGACTGTTCTCCAGGGCCCTACTCCCGCCTCTCGTCGACGCGGTCTCGTGAACCGCTCCTGTAGACGCAGTGCAGGACTGTTCCCCCTGGTCTATGCCGGACTCTACCCCGGTAAGGACGCCGAAACCGCGACTCTGCGACTGTATATCGCGCCTCGTGGCGCAGTGCCGAGCCGCAACACCAGAGCGATCGACTCGGCCTCGTCCAGATCCGCCAACGTCCGCAGCTCGAAGTTCAACTGCTGCAACGTCTCTGCGTGGGTCGGAGACAATTCTCGGTGCTCGTCCATCGTGCGCGCGTAGAGGAACGGTGGTGAGACGGGTTGAACTGCCAGTGCGTGCAGATGTGAAGTCACCCAAACGTTCTCCGTTGCAAATCCACCCCGGATGTAATGCGCCGGAGTCGATCCGGGCACCACGATCACTGCGAGCGCGGAGCTCGCCGATACCCGATCGCGCATGTCGGTGGCCAGAGCAGCGCCTGCGTTCCAGGCAGCCACGAGCGCCATGACGTCGGGCCGCCCGATGATGTCCAGCGTGGACAGGTCTGCGGCGTCGATGCCGAGGCTGGCGACGTCGATGCCCCGATCCGGGTCCGGATCGCCTGCCCAGCGCAGTTCGGAGAACATCTCTCGGTGCAGATGCGGCGTGAGATACCGAATCCGATCGGCGGCCGCGAGAATGTCTGCTGCCGCGGTGATGGACTCGCGCGTCGTCAACAGCACGGCACGTCCGCCTTCGGCGGCTGCGGCCGCAACGAGATCGGCGACCACCGCATCGTCCAGCGTCGACGGTGACCCGAGCTCGCGGTCCGTGGATCGGGTGAGCACGGCGTCGAGGAGGCGTCGATCGGTGATCGGTCCGGCGGTACCGTCGCGCAACGAGAGCTCGACCGCCTCGTCGGTGATCTCGATGCCGGCGAGCATGCCCTGGGCGGCGGCGGCCACCCGCGCGTTGAATCCGGCTGCGCCCACAGCGACGAAGCTGCCGCGGTACGCGATATCGAGGGTGGACGTTCGTGATCGGTCGACGTCGACCCGGAAGGTCGGCCCGTTCGAGGAGAAGGTCCACGGCTGACTGTTTCCGCCGGAAGGCGCTCGTCGTGCCGCTTCGAGTATCGAGTCATGGGAATCCACACTCTGCGGACCGGCCGCATCACCCGAGATCTGTCTGCGGGTGGGGGCCGGCGTGTTCAGCCCGTCGAGGTGCACCTCGAGATCGATGCGGATACGTCCGGACGGTAGGTGCGCTCCGGTCCCGAATCGTCGGACCGCCGCGGCGATGGTGGCACCCCCGAGTTGGACGTCGCCGCCCAGCTGGGGCCACGTCTCGATCGTTTCGCCCACCTCCACCATCGAGGCCGCCATCCGAGCCGAGAGCAGGGAGGCGTCGAGCTGATCGAGCACGATGGGAATCTTGTCGCGGGTTCCGAGTCCGTGCAGACCGGCGGACTCGATGTCGCCGAGTACGCCGTGAAACACCGGGCGCTGTGGTTCGAGGTCGAATCGCTCGACGTCCAGCAGACCTCGATCGGAGGTCTCCATCAGTACGGGGATTCGACGCGACCTGGCCGCCTCTCGTGCCCGGACCTTGATGTCGAGGGAGTCGCATTCCTCGACGAGCAGGTCGAGTCCGTCGAAGAACTCGTCGATCGTGGTCTCGTCGATCCCGTTCCGGAAGACCTCCACCGTCAGGTAGGGATCTATTTCGGCGATTCGCCGGGCGGCGACGATCGCTTTGTTGACACCCAGATCGATGATCGACGCCGGAATCCTGTTGAGGTTCGACAGTTCTATCTCGTCGAAATCCGCGAGGCGAAGAGTTCCGCAGATTCCCTCGAGTGCGAGAGTGTGCGCAATGGCGTGTCCGACGCTCAAACCGATGACGCCGATCGTGAGATCTCCCAATTTCTGCTGTTCCTCGAGAGTTATCTTGTTTCTGTTTCGGTCCAGTCGGAGGTGCCGATACGAATTCGGACCGAGAACGGCGACGACGGTATTGCGCCACGGGAAATAGACCCACCTGTCGCTTTCGTCGAGAAGGCTCTGCTCAGGGCTCGGCAACAATGCATGCAGTCCGGCTCGCTGGGTGGCGCGTTCGTCGCGAACGGTGATCGAGGTGTCACCCCGTAGCTCGTCCAGGGCGGCCCGCTGTGTGGCGACCGTCTCGTCGAATATCACAGGCTGCCAGCTGTATTCGGCAGTGATGGGAATCGTCACGACGCCACCGCCGAGTGCAGGTTCTTCGACGTGCCGTGCTGTGCGAGCAGCGAGACCGTGTTGCGTTTCATGCGCCGCCACGTTTCGAGTTCGGCATCGAACGCGAGAGTCGTTCGGTCCCACCAGAACACCTCGGTCCGGTATCGGTCGTCGGGGTAGGGCACCGGTTCGATGTGCGTTGCGATCGCTGCTCCGGTGCGCAGCCACGCGGCGCGGACGTGGGAGGCGGCAGTGGCCAGCGCGTAACGAGCGCCCAGCAGTGCTGTGCTGTACGCCGGTGACTGCGCGATCATGGTGGTGACGGCGCGGCCGCGGGGTGCTCCCGGGGCAACCCACGCCGACTTGATCTCGACGACCCCGTCCTCGATGCGGCTGTCGAGCATCGCGCGAACGCGATGACGGCCCTCGGGATGCGCGGCGAATTCGACGAGTGCGTGTGATTGATCGGCCGAAGAATACGGCCCTTGAACGCGAACGCCGCCGAGGATCGTTCCGGTTCGGTCGAGAGCGGCGAAGAACAATGCGGTGGTCCCGCCGTCGCGAATTGCCGATATCTCGAGCGCTGGTGTCACGTCGTGGCGTCGGTAGCTTTCTTCGGCACCGTCGAGAAATTGCGTCCACAAAGCGGGACTTCGGGTGGGAGTCGTGGCCA
The DNA here is from genome assembly GCF_040686915.1 of Rhodococcus sp. NPDC077669. Taxonomy (NCBI): domain Bacteria; kingdom Bacillati; phylum Actinomycetota; class Actinomycetes; order Mycobacteriales; family Nocardiaceae; genus Rhodococcus; species Rhodococcus sp. NPDC077669. Next base: position 94,682 of record NZ_JBFBMD010000006.1, read on the forward strand.
GAATGTGGCACTGGGAGGGATGATCGAAGTACGAAGGAACGTCGATTCGAATGCGCTTGGGTCGAATGTACATAGGGGCTCTTCCTGAGGGAGTGTCACCGAATGTGAGAGGTGTGACCGATCGATTGTCCGACTGTTCGGTCCGCACGTACCTGTGGAAGTGGTCACTCGGGTGCTTCGCGTAAGGCCCGTGAGGACCAGTAGCCTGCAGTGGTGCTGCTCTCCGACCGTGACATTCGTGCCGAAGTGACCCTGGGCAACCTGGCGATCGATCCCTTCGATCCGTCGATGGTGCAGCCGTCGAGCGTCGATGTGCGACTCGACAAGCTGTTCCGGGTGTTCAACAACACCCGGTACACCCACATCGATCCGTCCCAGCAGCAGGACGAGCTGACGACGTTGGTGGAGCCACGAGCGGGTGAGCCGTTCGTTCTTCATCCGGGGGAATTCGTCCTCGGTTCCACTCTCGAACTGACGACGTTGCCGGATTATCTGGCGGGTCGACTCGAGGGGAAGAGCTCTCTGGGCCGGCTGGGACTGCTCACCCACTCGACGGCAGGATTCATCGACCCGGGATTCAGCGGTCACATCACGTTGGAGCTGTCCAACGTCGCCAACCTGCCGATCACGCTGTGGCCGGGAATGAAGATCGGGCAGCTGTGCCTGTTCCGGCTGTCGTCACCCTCGGAGAATCCGTACGGCAGCGCCGCGGTGGGCTCCAAGTATCAGGGGCAGCGTGGTCCCACTCCGTCGAAGGCGTATCTGAACTTCATCCAGTCGGACGTGACATAGACCAACATTCGGTCTGTTTTGTTGGACGAAACCTGGTGAGTTCCCGGTTGTGGCGGTATTCTGGTGCTCGAACGTGGGTTGGGGCCTACCAGAATGAGGTTTCTCGTGTCCGCGGTACCCGATCCGTCCGTGCTCGGCGCTTCCTTGGGGTCGAGTGGCGTCCGCAGTGTGATCAGCGACAGCTCGGGTGTCGACACGGTGCTCCACGTCCTCGAACCGGTTGCCACCGGGCCCGCGCCCAACGGTCTCGCCCCGGATCCCTGGGATGCCGTCGTCGCATCGGTGCACAGCACGGCAGACGAATACGCGTCCGCTCGCTACTACCCGGTGCTCGCCCTCCGCGAGAGCGATCCCGACACGGCCTTTCGAGAGGACTTCTCCGACGGCATCGTGCTCGTATCCGAACTGGGTGCGCAGCTGGGCGCGTTACGAGAAACCGGAGTGCTCGCCGGTGAGCGTTGCGTCGCGCTGTTCGACGTCGGCGCATCCGGCACCAGCGTGTCGGTGGTCGACGTCGAGTCCGGTCGCGTTCTGGCCTCGCATCGCACCGAAGAACTCCGTGGCGACGACTGCGACCGTGTGCTCAGCGACCACCTGATCGAGACGTTCGGCGCGGCGGAAGCGTTGACGGTGGCAGCTCGTCGACAGCTCGTGCACGACGTCCGAGACGGCAAACACCAGCTGTCGATCCTGCGCAGCGTTTCTGTCGTCGGGCCGTTCGTCGGCGGTCGCGCCTCGTTGTGGCGACACGACCTCGACGAGCTCATCGGCGACGCCGTTCGTGCGGCAGTCTGCACTGCCGTCGACGTGCTCGAGTCCGTCGCCGCGATCGGCGTTCACGTGGAGGCAATCGTCGCAGTCGGCGGCGGTGCCAACATGCAGATCGTCCGGCAGACACTGTTCGACGCCGTGTCGGTGCCCGTCTACGTTCCGGAACGACCGGAATTGTTGGCCGCCCGTGGGGCAGCCGGGATCGCGCGGACCGTGGGAGCCAGGCCTGCACCGGCCCCTGCCGTGACCGCCGTGACCGCCGTGCCCTCCCGTCGTCCGCGGCACAGCGGCAGCCCGTCGAGGCGAATGGCCAGGGCAGCGAAGTCCCGCCGCGTCGGGGGCGCACTTGCCGCGCTCGTTGCGGTGTGCGTGGCCGGAACCGTGGTCGCGGCAGCGGCCCGGACCACCGACGACACCCCCGAACCGTCGATCGCGACCTCGCAGAACGCGTCGCCCTCCGCCCGATCGCAGGCTGTGATGCCGGCGGTGGACGGCTCACCGTCCGTGTCGACGCCGCCCTCGGTGCCGGCCACGGACGTGGCCCCGTCGTCCTCGACGTCTCCGACATCCGGAGTCTCGACGTCCTCTCCTGCACCCACCTCGCCGAACGGTGCCGAGTCACCGCCTCCAACCCGCACGATTCCTGACGTCACTGTTCTTCGGCCCGCGCGTGAGGGCACTCGAGTTCCGACGACGACCACGGCTCCGACCACCACGACGGCTCCGACTCACCCCACGACCACCACTGCGCCGACCACCACTGCGCCGACAAGCACTGTGCCGGTCGCAACAACGTTGCCGCACACCACCACTCGCGCCTCGACCCCGACGAAACCCACGATTACCACGCCTCGGCGACCGTAGACACCGCCGTTCGTTTCGCCGTGGCGGCGATAGATCTACGGTTTCGACCGCCACGGGGCAGCGTCCTCGAGGCAGGATGGTCGGTATGGAGTCACAGACCGAGCGCGAAGACAAGTTCGATGTCGATGCAGACTTCGAGTTCCCCTCCCTCACCTCGCTCGTTCCTGCCGACGGCGCGGCGGTGGAGACCGACACCGAACTGGTCAGCGAGTACTTCGACACCACCGGTCACGATCTGCTGCGTCGGGGAATCACCCTTCGGCGACGCACCGGAGACTCCGACAACGGTTGGCACGCAAAGGTTCCTGCGGAGAAGGCGCGAACCGAGATCAGGCTTCCACTCGGTCACGGCGACCCGCAGGTCGTGCCCGACGAGCTGGCCGACGTACTGCGCGGGGCGGTCATGGGCAGGCAGTTGTCGGCTGTCGCCACCCTGACGACGCGTCGGAAGATTCGTACCGTCACCGATGCAACCGGAGCCGTCGTGGCCGAATTCGCCGACGACGCGGTGTCGGTCGTCCTGATCGGCGGCGCGACCGGGCCGCAGTGGCGTGAGGTGGAAGTCGAGCTCGGGCCGGCCGGCTCGGAATCGTTCCTGAAGAAGGCGAGCAAGGTGCTTCGCGCGTCGGGTGCGACGCCGTCGGCACATCCATCCAAGTTGAACCGTGCGCTGTCGGTGGTTCGGGAGGAGCCGGCGCACGACGGGCTTCGGTTGCTCGTCGATTATCTCGACGAGCAAGCGCAGGCCATCGTGGCCGGCGACGTGTATCTGCGCCGCGGACTGGATCCGATTCACTCCACGCGGGTGGCCATCAGGCGCTACCGCAGTACGCTTCGCGTCTTCGGCAGCGTGTTCGAGGACGAGCCCGCGGCCGCACTCGAAGCCGAATTGTCCTGGTATGCAAGCCTGCTCGGCGAGGTGCGAGATCGGCAGGTGCAGCGGGCGCGGTTTGCAGCGGCGCTGCGAGACCTTCAGTCGGAACTGGTTCTGGGCCCGGTGGCGTCGCGTATCGAGAACGACCTGCTCGCCGAGCAGATCCGCCACCGCGAAGCTGCGATGGCCGAGCTCGACGGCGAGCGGTACCGAGAGATGCTCACGACCGTGGCTGCCTGGTCGAGGGGATTGCCGATCGACGGCGAGGTGAGCGAGCGGTTGCTGATCAAGCTGGCGCGCAAGGCCGGTAAGAAGGCCGTAGACCGCACCGAGAAGGCTGTGCGAGGCACCGACGATGAGCAACTGCACCGCGCGAGGAAGGCCTCGAAGCGGGCTCGGTATGCGGCCGAGTTGGTGGCACCCGTCGTGGACAAGAAGGTGTCCAAGTCGAATATCAAGAGATACAAGCAGATTCAAGAAGTTCTGGGCGAGCATCAGGATGCCGTCATCGCGGCGGAGATTCTGCGCACCCTCGGGGCTCGAGCGGGAACCACCTCCGGCGAGAACGGGTTCACGTTCGGACTCCTCTTCGAGCGTGAGCGCCGTGCAGCCGAACTGGCTCGTGACGAGGCGAGCAAGCTGGAGTTCTGACCGAGTACACAAACCGTCGTTTTCCCCGTTTAAACCCTCGAAGTGTACTATGAGACCGAATCGAGTAGGGGGGGTCGACGGGTATGTCCGTTGCGTTGGGCGTTCACGTCGGAACCGATGAGATCTCGGCCGTCTTGGTCGAAACCGATCTGCCGGGTCTGGGCCCGGTTACCTCGCGACCCGTGTCGATCGCCGCTGCCCCCGGCGGAATCGGTGACGCCGTTGCGACGGTTCTCGGAATCATGCGTGTACAGGCAGCTCAACGAGACCTGATCGTCGACGGTGCCGCCGTGGTCTGCGACAACCTTCTGCACGGCGAGATCGTTCGGGCCGCGCTGGCCGACCACCGCGTCGTCGACGTCGAGGTATTGGCGATGGACGATCCGCGGTTGCCCGACGAGTACCCGTTGGACGTGGCCGCCGCCGTCGTCGGTGCCGCGTCCAGGACGGGCCGTCCGTCGGGTGACGAGATCGCTGCGGGGCAACCCGACTGGGACGATCGGGCCGGAGAATACGATGCTGCGTCGCGGGGATCTCGATGGACCATGGTCGGATTGGGTGTGGCCGTGCTGGCTGCTCTGAGTGGGGCAACCGTGTGGGCGTTCTCCTCGCCCGCGCCGACTCAGGACGCAGTACTCGATACCGCAGATTCCAGCATCGCCCCATCGACGCCCGGTCGGCCGGCGTCGAGCGCCGGGCCGGTTGTTCCTGTGGCTGGGCCGTCCGCGGTTCCACCGATCGGCGCGGGTGTTCTGGATGTGTCGACCGCCCGCTCCGGGTCGGGCGACGTCTGGATCGACGCGGTCCCGGTGGCCGCCCCGAGTGCGACGTCGAACGCACCGAGTTCGTCGTCGACGGGACGGGGCAACTCGGGTGGCGGCAATTCCGCCCCCGGTGGTCGGGATACGAAAACAGAGATCTCGAAGCCCGGGACCGAGACTCCGCCGACCAACGACGAAACCACAGCTCCCACCGATACGGACGTCCCCGATCCCACGGAACCGGGTCCGACCGAGCCCACGGAGCCGACGGAGCCCACGGGGCCGACCGAGCCCGCTGGGCCGACCGAGCCCGTGGAGCCTTCGGAGCCCACTGATCCCGAGCCCGCGCCTCGGACGGAGCAACCACCTGTCGCCGATCCGCCCGAGTGACGATTTCATCGATAATCCGTTGTGAGCGAGCGGGTTCGCTACTTCGAAAAGTCCGTGATGTGACAGGTGTGAATTCGACTCGGACACCTGAACTTCTGCTCGAGCCTGGCTACCATCGGGTGATCGACCAGTAGACGGTGAGTTCTCGATGACCGACAAATCCGCAGTAGAACCGGTGACGCGCACGACCATCGACAGGGCGGTGGGTGTCCTCATTGCCTTGCGCGGCTGCAGTCCGGATGAGGCGTTCGCCGAATTGGCAGCGCACAGTTTCCGTTTCGATGTTTCTCTCGTGCAGTCGGCTCGGTCCATCGTCACTGCGGCACGAGGAATGGACTCCGACAACGGCGTGGGCTGCGCCGCGATGTCGTCGGCGCAGGAGGAGTGGGGCTCGTTGCTCGCCGACCGTCGGGACGGGTTCGGGCACGTCGCCTGACCCAATTCGTCGCCCGAGTTGTTGTAACGAATCCCAAAACAAACCGAAAGTTGAATAGAACAGGGCATTTACCGACTCCTCGACGGTTCGAGGCGCTACGATCGCCAGGTCGGAGTAGCTAGGCGAGTCGAGGGAACATGAGATCTGTCCTTGGTGTCTCGGTGGGTTCAGCCATTGCCCGGGGTGTAGCCCTGGATACGTCGGACGAGTCGGTACGTTCTGCGCACGTCGTGCGATCGTTCGATCCCGACGACCATCTGCAGGTCGCGCTCGATCTGTTGGATTCGATGTCGCGGGATCAGATGGTGGATCGACCGGACATCGTTCTCGCCGTCCCGGACGATCCCGGTGCGCGCGGACGCACGTCGGCATATTCGACGTACGAGGCCGATCGTCTGCTGGTGGCGTCGGAGCTCGGGGCACAACTTCGGTATCTACGCGGCACGGGGATGCTCGAAGGTGCGCGCACCGTGGCCGTGTGCGACATCGGAGCGTCGGGAACCACCGTGTCCATCGCCGACCCTGCCACGGGAGCGGTGCACAGTTCGGTCCGCACCACGTTGTTCGGCGGGATCGGGTGTGACGCCCAGATCTCGCGTTACCTCCTGTCCGTCTACGGGGCAGACGAATTGGCCTCGGAACGGGCGCGCGCGGAGTTGCTGGTGTCCGTTCGCACGGCACGCGAACAGCTGTCACGCCTGCGGGTGGCCGAGGTCGCCGGGCCGTTCGTCGGCGGACCGGTCCGGTTGTGGCGCAACACGTTCGACGATGTTCTCGAGCGCAGTATCCGATCGCTGGAAGATTGGGTGGCCAGCATCATCGTCGACGCACCCTGCGCCGTGAATGCGTTGGTGATGGTGGGCGGATGCGCCAACCTGCCGTCGCTTCGTCGGATGTTTCGACGCGATCTGATGTTGCCCGTCGTCGCGCCTGCCAATCCCGAGTCCCTCACTGCGCACGGGGCGGCCCTGATGGCGATCGATGCGGTCGCGTCGCGCCAACACCGTCCGCGCGGCGCGATGAGCAGTGCGTCGGTGCTGACTCAGCCGGCCGCGATGGTGGGCATGGTGGGGTACCGGGACGCCCCGCGGCACCGTTCTGCCTGAGCCCCTTCCTGGCCAACGTGCGTCGTCGTTGGGTAGGTTGCTCGGGTAATGATGAACAGTAGGGACGAGACGGTGGGGCAACAGTGGCAGAGCAGGTAGCGGAGTCCGGCGCAGCAGCATCCGATGCGGGAGCATTCGACCCGGCGGAGCACGCGCGCAGCATGGTCGGGTATCACTACCGCACCGAGGACTACTACGAGGTGGGCCGCGAGAAGGTTCGCGAGTACGCCCGTGCCGTTCAGGATTTCCACCCCGCCCACTGGGACGGTGATGCTGCGGCAGCGCTGGGCCACAGCGCTCTGGTGGCCCCGCTGACGTTCATGTCGTTGGTCGGCACTCTGGCGCAGAAGAAGCTGTTGCAGTCCATCGCCGAGGGCTACGACCTCAGCCAGATTCTGCAGACCGATCAGGTGCTGGTGTTCCAGAAGCCGATTCTGGCCGGTGACCAGTTGACCTGCGATGTCTCCCTCGACGCGTTCAAGACGGTCATGGGTCGAGACATGATGATCACCAAGAACGTCGTGTCCAACCAGAAGAACGAACTGGTGCAGACCACGTACACCACGCTGCTCGTCGGGCGATCCGGCGAGATCGATCCGGCCATCTCCGAGGCGGCTCGCAACATCGTAATGTTCGGTGCGACGACCGACACCAGCAGTGCCGAGGCGAGTGAGCACGACACCCTGTCCACTCCGCAGGAACACGAGCCGCTCATCGTCGAGGAGTACCGGGGTCAGCCCACTCGGAAGTTCGACGAGGTCAATGTCGGAGACGAGTTGCCCTCGCGCACTGTCCGTTTGACTCGCGGAGATCTGGTGAACTACGCCGGCGTCGCCGGTGACGCGAACCCGATTCACTGGGACGAGAAGTTCGCCAAGATGATCGATCTCGAGAACGTCCTGGCGCACGGCATGCTCACCATGGGTGTCGGCGGCGGATTCATCAGCGAGTGGCTCGGCGATCCAGGCGCGGTGAAGGACTACACCGTTCGATTCACCACCCCGATCCCGGTGGACACACACAAGCCGGCCGAAATCGTCTTCGGCGGCAAGATCAAGTCGAAGGACGAGGAGTCCCGTACGGCCGTCATCTCGATCGGCGCGACCTTCGAGGGCAAGCGAATCTTCGGCCACCGCGCTACTGCGACAGTGCAATTGGGCTGAGCCTGTTGCCCCGTATCGGCTCCTCAGTTTCGGATTTCTGACTCCGATCGGCGTCGGGTTTCCGAAGGTGGGGAGCTGATGTGTCGGTGGGGGCGTGGATGTGTGGGTGGGGGTTGCAATCTACGCCCCTGTTCGGAATTTACGCCCCGTGTGGGGGGTGTGGATTGCTGCTAGGGGCGTAGATGTGTCGGCTGAGCCTGTTGTCGCGTATCGGCTCCTCGGTTTCGGATTTCTGACTCCGATCGGCGTCGGGTTTCCGAATGTGGGGAGCTGATGTGTCGGTGGGGGCGCGGATGTGTGGGTGTGGATTTACGCCCCTGTTCGGAATTTACGCCGCGTGTGGGGGGTGTGGATTGCTGCTAGGGGCGTAAATGTGTCGGCTGAGCCACGCCGTCGAGGCGGTGTGACCCGAAGAAGGCACTTGCGCGAGTCAGCGAACGATGTCCATGCTCGGGTCGTTCTTGGGTTTGTGGTCCCAAATGGATGTATCGGACTCGAGGGTCTGGCCCTAATGGGTGGGTTCCACCGGCTCCGGTAGTTGTCGCCACTGTGCCCGCGGGTCGTCCTGAGGTTCGATGCTCGATTCATCGTCCATGGTGGTCGAGCTACCCGCCGGAGCGGCAGCGCCGCACTCATTCCCAGCTGGAGACGACTTTGCGCGTCGGGCGTTCGTTGCTGTTGGAGAACAGGTGTGGGCTCTTGCTCTTGATGTATTCGACGTCGGCGAATACGGCGCGCAGGTGCTCGCGCATCGACTGGGCGGCGGCCTCGAAGTCTCGGGCTTCGAGGCCGTCGACTATTGCGGTGTGTTGTTCGATTAGGTCGGGGATGGGACGGGTGTCGCGCAGACCGAGTCGTCGGGCCCGATCCAGATGAGCTTTCGCGGATTCGACGGATCGCCATGCGGCGGAATGTCCTCCGGCTGCGAGGAGTAGCTGGTGGAATTGCTCGTCCAAGTCGAAGAACTGGTCCATGTCGATTCCCGGCTCGTCCTGCGCTGCCAGATTGGCGCGCAACGCAGCGAGGTCCTCGTCCGAGCGAGAGTTGACTGCATCTTTCAAAGACGCGGTTTCGATTGCCTCACGGACGAATTGGGCATCGGCAACACGGTCGGTGTCGACCCGCGAGACGAAGGTGCCGAGTTGTGGGAAGACCTGAACCAGACCCTCTTCGGCCAAGAGGATCAGGCTTTCGCGGACGGGTGTGCGGCTCACGGACATCTGCTCGGCGAGGTCGTTCTCCGACAGCGGGCTACCCGGGGGGAGCGTCAGCGACACGATGCGTAGGCGCAATTCTCGGTACGCCCGCTCCCGTGCGGTGACTTTCCTGCTGCTCTGTGTGCTCACCGGTCAAGACTAACGTGACCTCGTCGGTGACCCACAGGGCCGAAGCCTTGACGAAATACTGCCCGTCACTAGTATGGTAGTACTGATATTCAAGGCACTACGGCGGAGGCTCTACAGCGATGGCAGTGATCAGCGGCAACGACGAGGCAGCCGTCCTACACGGTCCACGTGACCTGCGGATCGAGAAGATCGACCGTATGCAGGTCGGCGACGGCCAGGTGAGGGTGGAGGTACACGGCGTGAGCCTGTGTGGCTCGGACCTGCACTACTACGCCGACGGCCGCAACGGCTCCAACTCGCTGACGCAGCCCACCGTCTTGGGCCACGAGGGATTCGGGGTCGTCACCGAGGTCGGCGCGGGCGTGTCCCAGGACCGGATCGGCCAGCGAGTGGCCATCGAACCCGCGATTCCGAAGGGCACCTCACCGCTGAGCCTGAGCGGTCACTACAACGTCTGCCCCAGCGTTGTCTGTTTCGGATCCCCACCGAACCACGGACTGCTGCGGCAATCCGTCGTTCTCGCAGCCGAATTCGCGCACCCACTCCCGGATTCGATCGACGACGATGTCGCAGCGCTCATCGAGCCCCTGGCCGTCGCAGCGTGGGCTGCCGCCAGAGTCGGCTCCGTGTTGGGCAAGCGCATCGCGATCACCGGTGCCGGGCCCATCGGTCTGTTGGTTCTGCAGACGGTCATTGCCCTGGGCGCGTCGGAGACAACCATCACCGACGTCGCACCCGCTCGGCTCGAGGTCGCGGCAGCGCTGGGTGCCACCACGACGTTGCGTTCCGGCGAAGACGCACTGCCGGAAGGCGCTTTCGACATCGCCTTCGACTGCTCGGGACATCCCGGAGCCATTGCCGACGCGGCACGCTCACTCGGCCCGGCAGGAATTCTGGCGCTCGTCGGCGTGCCCGGACGCGCGTCTGCCGAATTCCCGATCGGGGCAGTGCAACGCTGGGAGCTCGACATCCGCGGGTGCTTCCGTTACGGCCCTTCGGCATTCGCCGACGCAATCGCACTCGCCGGATCGGCTCGAGTGGACCTCGCGGCGCTCGTCACATCGACGTACCCGTTGGCCGAATCTGCCGCAGCGCTCGAGGCCGCGCTCACCGACCCCACCCAGCTCAAGATCGTCATCGACACCACTTCGCAAGGACCGCAATGAAAATCATCGATGCCACCGTCATCGTGACGGCTCCGGGCCGCAACTACGTCACGCTCAAGATCACCACCGACGAGGGCATCGTCGGGTGGGGTGATGCGACGCTGAACGGACGCGAGCTCGCAGTCGAGTCGTACTTGAAGGACCATATTGCGCCACTTCTGATCGGACGCGATCCCCATCGGATCGAAGACATCTGGCAGTACCTGTACAAGGGCGCGTACTGGCGACGTGGCCCGGTGACCATGACGGCCATCGCAGCCGTCGACGTCGCACTGTGGGACATCAAGGGTAAGGCCGCCGATATGCCGGTCTACCAGCTCCTCGGTGGTGCTGCACGAGACGGAATCATGGTCTACGGGCACGCCAGCGGCGGTAGCATCGAAGAGATGCTCGACGACGTCCAAGCGCATCTCGACAAGGGCTACAAAGCAATTCGTGCTCAGTCGGCCATTCCTGGCCTGAAGAAGACCTACGGAATTCCGGTCGACGGCTTCTACGAACCAGCCTCCGGCGCTGCGCCGCAGGAAGATTCGTGGGATACCGCCCCGTACATGCGGTTCGCACCGCAGATGCTCGGTGCCGTGCGTGAACGTCACGGGTTCGACTTTCACCTGCTCCACGACGTGCACCACCGTCTGAGCCCGATCGAGGCTGGACGACTCGGGCGCGACCTCGAAGAGATGCGCATGTTCTGGATCGAGGATCCCACTCCAGCCGAGGATCAGAGTGCCTTCGCCACCATTCGCCAACACACGACCACCCCGATTGCCGTCGGCGAGATCTTCAACTCGATCTGGGACTGCCAGGATCTGATCACCAACCGGTGGATCGACTACATCCGAGCGTCGGTCTCACACGCCGGCGGCATCACCCATCTGCGCAGAATCTTCTCGTTGGCGGATCTCTACGGCGTTCGGTCCGGATCTCATGGTGCGGGCGATCTTTCGCCCGTCTCCCTCGCAGCCGCATTGCATGTCGATCTGTCGATCCCGAACTTCGGCGTGCAGGAGTACATGGGTCACGTCGACCCGACCGGCGATGTGTTCCAGACCAGCTACACCTTCACCGACGGTTTCATGCACCCGGGAAACAAGCCGGGCATCGGCGTCGAGGTGAACGAAGAGGCCGCCGCGAAGTACCCGTACAACCCCAAGTATCTGCCCGTCAATCGCCGTCTCGACGGCAGCATGCACGATTGGTGAAGCGCCACATGACCACAACGCAATTCGATGTCGTCCTGCTCGGCGAGCCCCTCGTGGAGGTTTCGACCACCGAGGCCTTCCGGCACGGAGTAGGTGCTGCGCTCGGGGTGTCGGGAGACGTCGTCAACGCAGGTGCCGCGGCCGCTGCTGCAGGTGCTTCGGTAGCGCTGATCGCGCGGGTATCCGACGACGAACTCGGTGATGCCGTCTGTCGGCGTATTCGTGAACTCGGTATCGACGACACCTACATTCGGCGAGTTCCCGGACAGCAGGGTGTCTATTTCCTGCACATCGATCCGGAGGGGAATCGCCAGTTCTCCTATGCCCGATCCGGATCGGTGGGCAGTCAGCTCGATGTGGCGGACCTGCCCGAGGGTGTGATCGAGCAGGCAGGTGCCGTGCTGGGCGGCGGAATCGCTGCGGCACTGTCGCCGACGCTCGCCCGCACGATGCTGCACGCGGCGCAGCGCTCGGGCAGATTCGTCTACGACCCCAACTTTCGCCCCAGGTTGACCACGGCCGACGAGGCCCGCGCATTCCTGCAGAGCGTTGCTCCCTGTACCGAGGTGATGGTGCCCTCGGCACCGAGTGAGATCGAATTGCTCCTGGGCACAACCGAACCGGAGACTGCTGCAGCAACCCTGATGGGCTGGGGTGCACGTTCCGTGGTGGTCACGCAAGGGTCCGAAGGATCCAGCATCTTCACCGCTGCGGGGACGGCGCACCAACCGGTGATCCCCGCGCTCGACGTCATCGACCAGACCGGTGCCGGAGATGTGTTCGCCGGCACTCTGACGGCCCGTCTCGCGCTCGGCGACGATCTTCGCGAGGCCGCAGCGCTGGCAGCTGCTGCGGCATCGCTGAGCGTCGGCGGGCGGGGCGGCACCGGCCTCATCGCACCGCTGGCCGAAATACGACGTCACAGAGAACGAGTGACGACATGACGGCCTCCACACGATTGTCCGATGCGACCGCCGAGGTCGTTCGTCCCACGTCCAGCGGAATCGTGCATCTCGGCGTCGGGGCATTCCATCGGGCGCATCAGGCCGCGTTCACCTACGAGGCGGCGCTGCTGACCGGTGAGACCAATTGGGGCATCACCGGGTTCACTCAGCGCAGTAACACCGTGGTGGACCAGCTTGCCCCGCAGGACGGGTTGTTCACTTTGGTGCAGAAGGGAACCGAGGAGACGACGGCGACCGTCGTCGGTTCGATGCTCGACGTACGAAACGCGGCCGCTGACCCCAGCGCGGTGGTCGAGGCCATCGCCGATCCCGCAACGCACATCGTCACGCTGACGGTCACCGAGAAGGGCTATCGACTCGACCCCGCGTCGGGTCGACTGCGCCTGGACGATCCGGAGATCGCGGCGGATCTGGCAGGCAGGCCGCCGCGCACCGTTGCCGGACAGTTGGTGGCGGGCTTGGCTCGACGTATGGCAGGCGATGCGCCCCTCACGGTGTTGTGTTGCGACAACCTGCCGTCGAACGGGCGCATACTCTCCGAACTGGTCCGTGCCTTCGTCGACGCACGCGGCATGAACGACGGTCTGACCGAATGGATTTCGCGTCGAGTCACGTTCCCCAGCAGCATGGTCGATCGAATCGTGCCGGCTACCACTGATGAGGACAGGGCGGACAACGAACGACGAACGGGACTGCGCGACGACGCCCTGGTGGTGTGCGAGCCCTTCCGGCAATGGGTGATCGAGGACGATTTCGCGGGTCCGCGACCGGCGTGGGAACGCGTGGGCGTGCAGTTCGTCGAACACGTGGAGCCGTGGGAGACCATGAAGTTGCGCGTCCTCAATGCCACCCACTCGGTGTTGGCCTACCTCGGAATTCTGCGTGGACACAACACCATCGCCGAGGCGGTCCAGGATCCGGAGCTCGACGAGATATGCCGGGCCATGGTTCTCCGAGATGTTGCGCCGACGACGGCCGGCGGAATGGACGCTGTCGGCTACGGCAACGAGGTCCGCACGAGATTCGCCAACCCGGCGCTGAAACACACCACCCGGCAGGTGGCGATGGACGGATCGCAGAAGCTCGGACCGCGCCTACTCGGAACCGTGCGGGACGCGGCGTCGGCGGATGGCTCGACGGACATGCTCGCACTCGCCGTCGCAGCCTGGTGCGCGTTCGTTCTCGCCGAGACGGAAGCCGGACGTGCACTGGACGATCCGTTGTCGGCGCGGTTGGCTCGGGCCGGGTCGGCGTCGGACCTGCTCGCTGTCGAGTCCATCTTCGGGTCCGATCTCGGGCCCACGTCACCGTTCGGCACGCAGGTCGTTGCGTGGACCGACTTCCTACGGACCAACTCGCTCGGCGAGTGGAAACGAGTGCTGGTATGACCTCCGAACACGAAGCATTGCTCGAAAACCTCACTGCCCGGGATGTATTGCGCGTGAGCCCGGTGATTCCTGTGGTGGTCATCGATCGGGTCGAGGACGCGGTGCCGCTGGCGCGTGCACTCTATGCGGGCGGCATCAGCATCATCGAGATGACGTTGCGGTCCGAGGCCGGGCTCGGTGCCATTGCGGCGATCGCTGCGGACGTGCCGGAAGTGGTCATCGGCGCGGGAACGGTGTTGAACCGCGACGATGCCATGAGATCGGTGGATGCCGGCTCGAGGTTCCTGGTCTCACCCGGATCGTCGAAGGGTCTGCTCGACGCGGTTCGCACGCTACCGGTGCCTGTTCTGTCGGGCGTGTCGACTGCAACCGAGGCTATGACCGTTGCCGAGTCCGGATCGACCGAGATGAAGTTCTTCCCGGCCGAGTTCTCCGGTGGCGCAGCGGCACTGGGCGCGCTGGCAGGCCCGTTGCCGCACTTGACGTTCTGCCCCACCGGCGGGATCACTCCGCAGAACGCTGTCGACTACCTGGCGTTGCCGAATGTGGTGTGCGTCGGCGGTAGCTGGCTCACCCCGCGCTCACTGGTGCAGGCGGGGGACTGGGCCGCGATAGAGGAACTGGCCCGTTCTGCGAGTGCGCTCGGCACCGCGTAGTTCGGTTCGCGAAGGGTCATTGACGTATTGGTATAACAGTGCTTGTATATCACTGTGGCGAGCGCCACCAACCCTCCTCGATGAGGCACAGGTCTCGCGGAGGCCGCGGCGAACTCGCATCATGAACTCATCGATCATCACCAGCAATGGAGCTTCGGATGTCACAGGACACCAACGAGTCGACGGACGATCGCGGTAACACCGCCGTCCCGACTCGCAGCACTAAAGACCTCACCAAGGCGGCGATGTCCGGTTGGCTGGGTACGGCAATGGAGTTCATGGACTTCCAGCTGTATTCGCTCGCCGCCGCGATCGTTTTCAATCGCATCTTCTTCCCCGACGTGAGCCCGGCGATCGGCTTGATCGCCGCCATGGCCACTTACGGAGTCGGCTACGTGGCCCGCCTGGTCGGTGCCATCTACTTCGGCCGGATGGGCGATCGGATCGGTCGAAAGAAGGTCCTGTTCATCACCATTGCGATGATGGGCGCATCCACCACCCTCATCGGCGCACTGCCGACTTACGACGCGATCGGCATCATGGCGCCGATCCTGCTCGTTGCCCTCCGCCTGATCCAGGGCTTCGGTGCCGGAGCCGAAATCGCCGGGGCGACGGTCATGTTGGTCGAATACGCACCGGACAAGCGTCGAGGCCTCATCGCATCGCTGGTCTCCCTGGGAACCAACTCCGGAACCCTTGCGGCCTCGGCTATCTGGGCCCTGCTGCTCGCTGTCTTGTCCGAGGATCAGTTGCTCAGCTGGGGCTGGCGAGTGCCGTTCCTCGCGAGCTTCTTCCTGATGATCTTCGCGGTGTGGTTGCGCTCGAACCTGAAGGAGAGCCCGGTCTTCGAGGAGCGTGCCGATGTGGTCGACGGTGTGGCTCTCTCGCGCGACGAGATCGAGAAGACCGACGAGGACGTGAAGGTCAGCGTTCTCGAGTCCGGTCTCAAGCAGAAGAAGGGGCGCGCGTTCTTCATCGCGCTGGGTCTGCGTTTCGGTCAGGCGGGCAACTCCGGACTGATTCAGACGTTCCTGGTCGGTTACATCGCGTCGACGCTGCTGATCGATCGTTCCATCGCCACCAGCGCGATCGTCTACGGCTCGCTCATCGGTTTCGCGACCATTCCGATCATCGGCATCCTGGGCGACAAGTTCGGCCGTCGTCCGATGTACATGGTGCTCAGTGCGCTCACCATGATTCTCGCGTTCCCGCTGATGCTGATGGTCACCAGCGGCAACACCATAGCCCTCGTCGTCGCAATGGTTCTTGCTCTGAACCTCGGTGTGCTGGGCCTGTTCTCGCTCGAAAGCGTGACGATGGCGGAGCTGTTCGGCGCACGTACCCGCTTCACGCAGCTCGCGCTGTCCAAGGAGATCGGCGGCATCCTCGCCACTGCCATCGGACCGCTGCTCGCGGCCAGCCTCACCGCATGGACCGGTAGCTGGTGGCCCATCGCGGCGATGCTCGTGATCTACTCCGCGATCACGCTGGTGTCGGCCTACCTGGCACCGGAAACCAAGGGGCGCGATCTCGTCAGACTGGCCGACGCAGCCTGAGATGTCCGCAGTGGTGTAGCTGAGCCCATAGCTGCACCACTGCAACAGAATTGAACGCAAAAAAATCGAAGTACCCTATTGGCACTCTCCGGTGGAGAGTGCTAATTTGGGTTCTGCACAGTGAAGGGCGGCCCGCCACAGGGGCGGACGCTTCGTCGTACAGGAGGTGGTTGCTGTGCTTCGCTTCGATCCGTTCCGTGACCTCGACTCGATTGCCGCCGGCATGCTCGGCGCGACCAGTGGTTCGGACCGTGCGCCCAGATTCATGCCGATGGATCTGTACAAGCTCGACGACCATTACGTACTCAACGCCGACCTACCCGGCGTCGATCCCGGCTCCATCGACGTCGACATCGACCGCGGCACACTCACTCTGACTGCGCATCGCACCGCTCCGAGTAGTGATGGTGTGCAGTGGCTTTCGTCGGAGCGGTTCGCCGGAACGTACCGTCGGCAACTCTCCCTGGGAGACGGCGTCGACGCGGAGAAGATCTCGGCCTCCTACGACAACGGCGTCCTGACGGTCACCATCCCGCTGGCTGAGCGTGCGAAGCCGCGCAAGATCGAGATCGCCCACGACAACACGCAGAAGACCATCGAGCCGCAGAAGAGCTGAGTGCGCTTCGCGCAGTGGTGCGGCAAAGCGCCGCCCAGGGCACATAGCCGCACCACTGCCGCAGGCACTCACACTGCGTCGTGAAATTCGTTTTCGGCGGCCAGCATCCCCTCGAACCACCTGTCGAGCGTCTCGTCGTCCACGGCGTCCATGCGGTCGACTTCATGGGCCAGTGCGTCGACCTGAGCGACGAAGGTCGACCGGGTGTGCATGGCAATCCATTCTTGAAGTGCCGGTTCGCGTTCGGCGGAGGACTTCATCGCTGTTCGGCACCACGATCGGTACAGGGTCTCGGCGGCGAACATCGCTACCAGAGCGGCACTTCTACCTTCTCGCTGCGCGAGTCCGAGGGCATAGTCCGACAGCGCCGAGGAACTCGCGACCAACTCTTCGGTATTGCCGTCGAACGGAAACTTCTCGCGGAGACCGGCGAAGTACGCTCGCTGTTCTCCGACGAGGTTCGACATCGACATCACATGATCCGACGCGTCGTCCAATGACGTCGACTCCGCGACGACCAGCCCCAGAATGCGGACCGCAGTGAGTACGAACGCCTCCTCGATCACCAGGTACCTTCGAAAGTCCTCATCGGAGAGTGATCCGTCTGTCGATTGCACGATGAACCGAACTTGCTGAGCAGCAGCGAGGTTGGGCTGTTGACGCTCGACGAGTTGCTGCGAGCGTGTCACGCGCCGGCAACCCACGTGATCAAGCCGTCGAACAGGTCGGTGTAACCGGGCCATTGTTCGCAGAACTCGGGCGGGGCCCAGTGCGGCGAGCAATCGGAGGTGAAGACCGCAGATCGGCCCGAGCCGTATTCGCCGACCGCGACGAGCGGATCTCCATTGATGGTGGCGGGCACGGTAACGCCCTCCTTCGGCACCACTCGGTTGTAACCGAGCAAGGCGGGCCATTGTGTTCCGCTGGCACCCAGTGCGGCGTGCGTGCTGTCGACGACATCGGGAACCATTCCGCCGGGAGCCTCGACTCGGTCGTCTTCGGCCAGCAGTGTCACCGGCAATACGTCGGCGAGCACAGTCTGCCGATACGCGGCGCGCGCTTGGAAACCGGAGAACGACAGGTACCCGCCGATCATGATCAATCCTCCTCCGCTGCTCACCCACTCACGCAGTGAGGCAAGCCTGTCGTCGCCGGCCTGGAAGCGGTCGAACACGTTGGGCGCGAGCTGAATCGAATTGGCTCCGATATCCGACAGCACAATGACGTCGAACCCGGACAGGGCCTCGGCCGTGCCGGGGAATTGTGTGGGAACGAGGTGCGCGGGCATGTGAACCACTTCGTGCCCGCGCGAGGTGAGCGCGTCGCGCAGGGGGCCGATCCCTTCTACGTAGGAATGGACGGTGAATTCGTCGACGCCTTTGACGTGGGTGGACGAGGTCATCCAGCTTTCGCCGGCGATCAGAACTTTCTTACCCATGGTGGTTCTCTATCCTTTTCCGGCGCTCTCGAAGAGCGACCTGGGGTTGTCCTGCATGAGCGAGGAGACGTGGTGTGCGTCCATTCCGCTGCGGACCAGCCGCGCTGCGAAAGAGACTGGAACGTAGGCCAATCCGTTGCCACCGAACTTGCGGAGCATCGACTTGAGAAACAGATCGTGGCTGAGCAGCAACTGGGATCGATAGCCGCCGCCGACGAGGCCGCAGATCGCGAACGCGGTATCGGCGGGCGACGGCGACTGGCCCTCGCCTGCGAACTCGAAGGGCATGCCGATCATGTCGAACTCGAGGAAGACTCCGCGATCGGCGAGGGCGCACTGATAGTCGGGGTCGTCGCCCGAGGGGTCCATGTGGCAGAGCACCACAGCTGCCGGGTCGACACCCATCTCGTCCACGACGATGTCGAGGACTTGATGTCCTCTGCGTTGCCAGCCCGGGAGATGGACGAACAAGGGGACGTAGGTTTCTCTTTGGGCGATGCAGGCGGCTCTCAGCGCTTTGGCCTCGGCGTCGGTGAAGGACGGCGAAACGCCGATCTCACCGATCACCCCCGGCCGCGGCCCGTCGCCGGTGAATTCGGCGATGAGCCGGGCCGCGAGGTTGTCGATACCGAGCGCGGTGACCTCGGGCGGGTGCGTGGGTTCGAGATACCAGCCCGAACCCATGACGACGCGTACTCCGGACTCGCGTGAGTAGTGCTCGAGGATCTCGGGTCGCCGCCCGATGCCCGGCGGCGTGAGGTCGACGACCGTGGTACCGCCGTTGTCCGCGAACACTTTCAGGTCGTCGAGTACGGCCGCCGCGTCGTCCACTCGGCAGTTGTCTGCGCTGTGGTACGGGTTGTCGTGCAGCAGCCAGGCCCGGTCCGCCGATACCGGACCGGACAGCAACTGCGCCAGAGCCGGGTCGGCAGCTTCGGAATACGCGGTCGAGGCGTCGTTGTGCAGATGCTCGTGCGGTAGCACCAGTCCCAGTTCGCTGGAGTCGATCGGCCCGGTGACGGTCTGGACGATCATTGCTTACCCGGTGCGCTCTGCAGGTGCTTGAACAGCGAAGCCAGAGAGTGCCCGCGCATGTTGATCCAGATGGCGACGAGCAGAACAACACCGGTGATGATCGGTGTCAGGAACGGGCTCACACCGAGTAGCGTCAGGCCGTTGGCGATGATGCCGGTCAACACTGCACCTATGACGGTGCCGATGACCGTTCCCCGGCCGCCGAACAGGTTGGTGCCTCCCAACACCACTGCGGTGATGACGGTGAGCTCGAAACCATTGGCGGAGTTGGCCGATCCCGATCCGAGTCGTGCAGCGATCAATAGGCCCGCGATGCCCGCGGCGAGCCCGGTGAACACCAGGGTCATCATCAGCACGCGACGGGTGTTGACGCCGGAGCGTCGGACGGATTCGACGTTCGAGCCGATTCCGGTGACGTAGCGGCCGAATCGTGTGCGATTGAGCGCAACAGCGCCGACGATCACTACGGCCAGAGCAATCCATGCGCTTGCCGAAAAGCCCAGCCACGACGCCGTACCCAGTTTCGCAAAGGCGGTACCGGGAGTGATCGGTACCGAGAAGCCCTCGGTCCTGTACAACGCGATGCCGCGAATGATCGACAGGGTCGCCAGGGTGACAATGAACGGCGGAATGCCCTGATACGCGGCGAGCCAACCGTTGACCAAGCCCCATGCGGCACCCATCAGAGGTGCCGCGACGAATACCACCGACGAGTCGACTCCGGCTTGGATGAGTTCGGCGCTCATCGCGGCGACGAAGGCAACCGTCGCTCCGACCGACAGGTCGATCTGACCGGTGGTGATCACGAACGTCATGGCGACGGCGATGATGAGAACCGGTGCGATCTGCGTCGCGAGGTTCGAGATGTTGGTGAAGGTCAGGAACGAGGACGTCGTCACCGAGAACACCAGGGCCACTGCGATGGTGACCGCGAGCATGGCCAGGGTCGGCTTGTTGGTCTGCTGCCACAGAGTCGGGCGTGCCGCCAGTTTCTCCACGGTCGGCTGGGCTTTCTTGTCCACGGTGATCATGGGCGGCCTTCCGGCGAGGAGGGTGAACGCTGGGGAACCGGCGTGCGCGTGATCAATCCGACGAGCGACTCGATGTTCAGATCGCCGATCGGAACATCGTCGACGCTCTGTCCCTCGTACATGACGGTGATGCGGTCGCAGACCCGGAACAGGTCCTGCAGACGGTGCGTCACCAGGATGACTCCGACGCCTTGGGCTGCGACGTCGGTGATGAGCTTGAGGACCGATTCGACCTCTGCCACAGCAAGAGCGGCGGTGGGTTCGTCCAGAATCAACACGTCCGGTCGAAACGAGACCGCACGTGCGATGGCCACCGTCTGGCGTTGCCCACCGGAGAGTTGCCCGATCTCCTGGTAGGTCGACTTCACCTTCACGTGCAGGTCCGCCAGAATCTTGGCGGAACGCTCGTGCATCCCGTGGCGATCGAGGAACGGCCCCTTGCGTGGCTCGCGGCCGAGGAACAGATTACTTGCGACGTCCAAGGTGTCGCACAGGGCGAGGTCTTGGTAGACGATGCCGATTTTTTTCTGTTGTGCGTCCAGCGGTGTCGAGAAGCGCACAGGTTCTCCGTTGACGCGCATCTCGCCACCGTCGTGTTGGACGGCACCGGCAAGGATTTTCATGAGCGTCGACTTGCCGGCGCCGTCGTCTCCGACGACGCCGAGTACTTCGCCGCGGGCGAGTCGAAGGTCGACTCCCCGAAGCGATTTCACCGGGCCGTACGATTTGGTGATTCCCGAGAGTTCGATCAGTGGCGCGACCGTCAGGTCTTGTTGTGCCATAGGGCTACTTCTCCAGGTAGTACATGTAGTCGCCGACGTTCTCCGGAGTGACGATCTGGGTCGGTACCGGGATGTCAGCGGGTGCGGTCCGTCCGCAGCCGAGGTCGATGGCGGCATTCATGGCCTCGTAGCCGAACTCGAAGGTGTTCTGCTGCACGACGCCTTTCAGCCACCCTGCGTTGAGAGCTGAGACGGCCTGATCGGACAGATCCCAGCCGACGGCCTGAATTCGGTCCTGGGCGTTCTGGCTGTTCACCGCGGCGACCAATCCGATCAGAGCAGGCTCCCCGGTGGCGTACACGTATTGCATGTCCGGGTTGCCGGTGAGCAGGTTCTCGGCCGCGGTTTGCGCGTTCTCCTGGATGTTGCGGCCATCGACCACGGTGCCGACGGTCATCCCGGCCGCCGAGACGGTATCGGTGAAGCCCTTCTGACGCTCGAGTTGGATGGTGCTGTTGAGTGCGCCGACGATTCCCACGGTGCCGGTGTTGTTCGCCAACGCCGTGAGGGTGTCGCCGATCTGAACGCCGCCTTCGGCGTTGGCGGTGCCGACCTGCGTGTCCACCGCAGGATCGTCGACGGTCGCGTCGACTGCGACGACCGGAATGCCCGCAGCATCGGCCTTGACGATCGACGGCTTGATGCCGTCAGTGTCGATGGCGTCGACGATGATCGCGTCCACGCCCGAGGCGATGAGATTGTCGAAAGCGTTGGCCTGGCTGATCGAGTCGTCGTTACCGCTGATGATCTGCAGCTCTACGCCGGTCTGGTCCGCGATCTTCTGGGCAGCATTGTTGATCTGATTGAAGAACAGCGCCTGGAGGTTGATGGTGACGAGGCCGACCTTGAGGGCACCGTTCTTTCCGTCGCACGAATCGGCGACGCGGCTCGGATCCGGGATGCTCGACGCGGCTGCGTCGGTTCCGCCCGCGGTGTCGCTGCTGGATGCGGAGTCGCACGAGGTGAGGGTGAGCGCAAGTGCGGCACCGAGAACGAGGGGGAGTGCGCGTTTGATCATCGGGTCTCCTGGAGATCGACAGTGGCGAGGGTGGAGGTGAAGTCGGCGAGTTCGGTTGGAGTGGGGCATCCGCGTGGTCCGGCTGTAGCGCAGGCGAGTGCTGCCGAGATTCCCGCCATTCGGGCTGCGTGGATGGAGGTTTCGCCCGCGTCGATGAAGGCGATGTAGGTGCCGCAGAAGCAGTCTCCGGCTCCGACGGCATCTATGACGTCGACCGATACTGCCGGTTCTGTGATGGTCTCACCCGAGGGTGTGACCAGAGTCCACCCGCGTTCGCCGTCGGTGACGACGAGGTGGGTGTCGTGCTCGGCGGTCAGTATCGGCCACCGTTCGGCTGGGATGCCGAAGCTGTTGTGCCACAGACTGCGTCCGACGATGACGTGGTCGGCAAGGGCGAATGCGTGCAGTGCGGCGTCGACGTCGTCGCAGCCGTCGAGGTCGATGGCGAGGCCGACGTTGTCGGGGAGCGTGGGTGGGAGCATCGATGCGCGGTAGCCGTCGAGGAACACGCGTCCACCGTCGATCGAGAGCTTGTCGAGGACCGTGCGTAGTCTGCCTGCGTCGTTGGCGTCGTCCTGGCTGATGATCGATCGGTCCCCGCCGTCGGCGATGAGAACCACTGCGGTGGAAAGAAATGCGTCGCGCGGTGCCCAGGTGGTGTCGACTCCGTCGCGTTCGAGGGCCGCGAGGAATTCGGAGGATCGGATGTCCGGGCCCACCGCTCCGGCGAACGCGACGCGGGCTCCCATGCGGGCTGCCGACACTGCGGCGTTGGCATTCATGCCGCCGTCGATCGACTCGACCGTCGTGGCCTGCACCCTCTCTCCGAGGGTCGGAACATGCGGAACATGAACCGTCACATCGTTGTTCGCGTAGCCGAAAAATACGATCATCGTCTACTTCCCGGCTGCGCGGGACACGTCGCGAACCTTCTCGCCGGAGACACGGCCCCACCAGCGTGAGTTCTCCTTCACCGAAGAAGCGATGATGGCACCGTCGCACTCGTTCATCAGGTCGGCGACGTTGACCGCCGTGATTCCCGATCCGATGATGACGGGGAGCACCGTGTTGTTCTTGATGACCGACACCTCGTCGACCGAGGCGGCGTCACCGGTTCTCGAGCCGGTTGCGATGAGGACGTCTGCGTCGAAGAACTCCGCGTCCTCGGTCTGTTCGGCGATGGTGCGATCGGCAACGATGGCGTGTGCACCGTGCTTGACGTGAACGTCGGCGAAGATCTTGACCGGGTCGGCACCGATGCGGTGGCGAAAGCGGGTGGTCTTGGCTGCCTGGCCTTCGATGAATCCCTCGTTGGCGATGTAGGCGTTTGCCCACTGGTTGACCCGCACGAAGCTCGCTCCGGCGGCCCACGCCGCTGCCACGCCGCATTCGCCTGCGTTGGACAGGATGGATACTCCGACTCTGCTGCCGAACTCGCCGACGACGGAGGCGGTGACGACACCCATGCTGGCCGCTGTTTCGTATCCGTGCTCTCCGGGCTTGAGGAAGGGTATGTCCCAATGATTTTCGACGATGACGCCATCGAATCCGTTGTCGATGTACGCGTGTGCCTCCTCCACGGCGAAGGCTGCGATCTCGGAGACGGGCTGGCCCTTGTAGTGCGGGCTGCCCGGTAATGCGGGCAGGTGGATTGCGCCGATGAGTGCGGGTGCCGAGGTGAACATCTCGGCCAGCGCCGACGGCTTGGTCGGAAATACCCCCAGCGCGGCTGAGGGGTTCGGATCCGACGGGGACGTACTCACGTAGGGAGCTCCTCTGGTGTGGTCGTCGACCGAGGCGATGTAATCGATTGCCTCCTATGTATGCACCGTAGGCGATCGACACCGGGTCGTGTCAAGGAATTCGCGAGTCGTTTATGTAAACGATTACCTCTACTGTGTAAACAGCATCGCAAGCGACCGTGCGGTTCGCTAGCCTCGGTTCACACGCGAGAGTAGGAGTTGGATGCGCAAAGCAACCATTCGCGACGTCGCGGAGCGCGCGGGCGTCTCGACAGCCACGGTGTCCCGGGCGCTCTCGGGGTCACGTCCGGTGTCGGACGACGTGGCCGCGAGCATTCGGCAGGCGGCGGCCGATCTCGGCTATTCGGGCAACATCATCGCCAGTTCGCTGCGCCGCAACCGCACGGACACGGTTGGGATGGTGGTGCCCAGCATCGCCAACCCCTTCTTCACCTCGCTCGTCGTCAACGTCGAACACGTTCTCTCGCAGCGTGGACTGCAGTTGTTCCTGTGCGATTCGCGATCGGATCCTGAAGTAGAGGCGCAACGGCTACGTAGTCTGGTCTCGCGTCAGGTGGACGGCATCATCATCAGCCCGTGCCATGGAGAACGTTCCGCCGAGGCCGTTCGTGCGTCGGCCCGTGCGATCCCCGTGGTCCAGCTCGACCGCTTCGCTCTCGACACTCATACCGATTGGGTCGGCGTCGATGATGATGCCGCTCAGGGCCTGATCATGGATCACCTTGCTGCACAGGGTGTTCGGAGTGCCGCATTCATCAGTTCCGAGCTGACCAATTCGTCGACGGAGTTGCGGCGCGCGGGCTTCTTCCGCCATGCCGAGCGCGTGGGGATTCGGACGCGGGACGAGTGGACGTTGTTGGGTGATTATTCGATCGACTGGGGGCGTGAGTCGTCGCGCTCGATCCTCGCTTCTCCCACGCGGCCCGATGCGGTGGTGGGTGCGGACGACCTGATCGCCCTCGGGGTGCTGCAGAGCTGCCAGGCTCTGGGATTGTCGGTCCCGGGCGATGTGATGGTCACCGGGTTCGACGACATTCCGTTCTCCGCATTGAGCAATCCGCCGCTGACCACCATCCGGCAACCGCAGGAACGAATCGCTGCAGAGGCCACTCGCCTACTGGATCAGGCCATGAACAGCGATCACACCGGCACTGCGCACATCGCGTTGCAGCCGGAGTTGGTGGTCCGTCAGTCGACGGTCGGCCACGCACGCGTCGCCGCGGTGTAGGCCACGATCGCCGCATCGAGTTCGTCGAGCGTGACGGTTTCGTCGGCGGCGTGCATCAGTGCCGGCGTCCCCGGCCCCCACACGATGATAGGGGCACCGGGAGCCGCCGCGGCGATGATGGACGCGTCGGTGAAGTACGTGACCGGTTCTGTAGCAACGGTATGCGGAAGGCCATCCACCCATCGGTCGCCTTGGGGTGTGCGAACTCCGGGCAGATCGATGCGGGCGTCGGCGTGATCGACCTCGGGTTGATCGCGCCACCAGGACAGCAGTGCCGAACCGTCCCCGACGGTGCGATGGTCGACGACGACGTGTGCGGTGTCGGGAACGATGTTGGGTGCCGAGCCGCCGTCGATCAATCCCACGTTGAACGTTTCCGCGCCCAGGAACTGATCCGTAGACAGCGGGAGTTCGGTGCGTGCCCGGGCCAAGACGTCGACCAGCTTCATGATGGCGCTCTCGCCTCGTTGTGGAGTGCTGCCATGTGCCGCAATGCCTTTGGTGGTCACATCGACCCACAGTGCTCCTCGATGCCCCAGGTGTACCTGGTTCCCTGTCGCCTCGGGAACCACGACCGCTCCTACGGCGCAGTCGGCGACTGCGTGGCGGGCGGCACGCGCACCGAGTGACCCGATCTCTTCGTCGCTTGTGAGCAGCAGGGCGGCAGGAACCCCGTTGTCGAAGGCGTCCATCACCGCAGCGGTGGCGGCAACAAGCCCGGCCTTCATGTCCGAGGTGCCGCGGCCACGGAGTACACCGTGTTCGATATCCGCGGCGAAGGGATCGAACTGCCAATTCGACAGATCACCCGCCGGAACGGTGTCCACGTGGCACGCGAACATCAACCGCGTCACCGTCGGTGGGGAGGGATTGGTTATCAACAGCCATGGGTGGGGACCATCCGGATCGCCGTCGATGGCAAGGTCACCGACGCGGGCCCTGAGGACGGACACGATTGCGTCCATCGACGAGCGCTGGGGACGAGGATCACCCGACACAGTGGGCTGGGTGACCAGTTCGGTGAGAAGTCCGACGGAATCCATGACTCCAGTATGCCGCAGGCATCTATGAGGCGTTGGCGATGATTGCCTGCGCGGCCTCGGTCGGTGCCTGAGTCGGGATCCAATGCGTCACTCCGGCAAGCACAGTCAGGGTGTAGCGGGCATCGACGTACTGTTGTGCGCGTTCGATGGCCGATCGGCCGATGAAAGTGTCGCCGTCACTCCACACCATCGATGTCGGCACTGTGATGCGCAGACGGCCGATACCAGGGTTGAAGAACGGCAGTCCGCGATACCAAGTGACAGCGTAGGGAAGTGCGCCGTAGTCGACGATGTCCGTGCGCGTGCGCTCCAGGTCGTCCGCGTTCATACCGCTTCTCTCGTACCAATTTTCGGCCCTCTGGCCGGGCCGCGTCATCCATTTCTCGGGGAGCACCGGCAGTTGGAAGAACGCGAAATACCAGGAGTGGAGTATCTGTCGCGAGGTGAGCAGAGCCGTCATGAACGACCCCGGATGCGGGACGGAGAATGCCGTCAGCGACGACACCAGATCCGGGCGTCGGCCTGCGGTGACCCACGCGATCATCGCTCCCCAGTCGTGGCCGACCACATGCACCGGGGCACCGATTTCGTCGATGAGGGCCACGATGTCGTCGACGAGCGCACCGACGCGATAGTCGCGTCGGCGTTTGGGTCGGGCACCCGGCGAGTACCCGCGCTGATCGGGCGCGATTGTTCGAAAGCCCGCGTCGTTCAGCTGGTCCATCACTGCGGACCACGACGCGGCACGTTCGGGAAAGCCGTGCAGCAGCAATACAATCGGTCCGTCCAGAGGTCCCTGGTCGAGGACGTCGAACTCGAGTCCGTCATGGGTGTAGCGTGCGATCCTCTCGCTCACCGAAGGATCCTTTCGTTGGTCAGCACGTGCTGGGAACCGATGCACCGGCGAATTCGGCGGCGAGGAATTGCATGGCCGAGTCGTCGCTCACGTTGTGTCCCTGCTCTGGTTGTTCCTGAGCGACAACCCGATCGCCGAGCGCACACGCTGCGCGGACGGCGTCGGCCGTCCACTGCGGTAGCACGATGTCGTCGCGCGCACCGTAGGCGACGAACATCGGCACGGTGGTTCGTACCTGAGGGAGGGTGTAGCGGCCGATCAGATCGAACAGCTTCTGTTCTGCCTCGGGGGATCTCGGTGCGAACTCCGTCGGTGCCATCTCGCTGACCGCGCGCTCCTTGGTTGCGGTGTTCGTGCCCTGGCACGCGAGTAGCAGTTCTGCGTTGGTCTGGGCCACCGTGCCGCTGTAGTCGCGAGGGTCGAGGGTGGGATCGACCTGTTGCGCCCCGTAGAGCAGGTACGGCAGCAGCCCTTTCTGCGGTGTGGTCAGGGTGCCGTCCCTGGCGGCACGCGCCAGCGGTGCCAGATCCGTGGGCGGGGACAGTGAGACCGAGGCGATCAGTTCCAGCCCTTGCCCATAGCTGGAGTTCAATTCGTTTGCAGCCCAGGCGGCTTGCCCGCCCTGTGACAGTCCGACGGCCGCCCACCGTGCAGAAGTCTCGGGCAGGGCGTTGTGGACGGCGCGAGCCGCGTCGATCATGTTGTGTCCTGCAGTGCGCGGCTCCAGGTACGGGTGGGTGCCGTCTCCGCTGCCGAGTCCTTGGTAGTCGGGCAACACCGTGACGTAGCCGAGTTCGGTGAAAGCCTCGACCGTGGAGTCCAGTCCGAGTAGGTCGGGGTAGAGGGAGGGCCCGCAGTCGGCTTGTACGCCGGTGGTGCCGTGGCCGTAGACGACGATCGGCCATCCACCTGCCGGAGGTGTGCCGGGTGGGACAGCGGCGACGCCGGAGACCGTAGTCGCAGAATCATCGACACCGGATGTCGACTCGTACACGAAGCGATAGACGGTCGCGCCCGTAGCAGTGAGCCTGGCCGACCGGGACCCGAAATCCTCCGATTCGAGCACCGTCCCCGCAGTGCCCGTCAGCTCGTACCCCGACTGTGCTGCGGACGTCGTTGCGGGCGCGGGTGAGTCGGGCGCAGCGGGCGACGAACTGCATCCGACGGCCGTCACCAGCGTGAGCCCACACACAGCTGCGAAGACTCGACGAGACGACAGGGCAATGGATGCGGGCATGCCGCGTGTCTACCAGAAGGCAGCCAACAACTCCTCGGTCGCCTGCAGCGGGGCATAACCATCGGGAATGACGCGACGGCATCCGTCGAGTTCGATGGTGAAATTACGAATGTTCGACGGCCAGTCAGCAACATAAGTCGTCACCGCCGTCCGCGTTGCGGACATCGAGCAGGGCTCGGCGGGTGCCAAGTCTTCGATCGATATCCCGGTCTCGCCGGTGACTCCGGTGAATGCGGTGCCGGAGAACAAGCAGTACGTGTAGCCGATGGTCAGACCCGGTGCGCGCTCATCGCCGAGGAGAACCTCGGAGTAGTGGGGGGAGCAGCTCGAGACTCGTTGCCGGTCGTAGCCGATCACCGATACGTCGTGCTCGAATTCGGTAACCATATCGAGTGTCCGAATTTCGGCGATGGCGCTGTGATTCAGCAGCCCGCATTCCCCAGTAGGGAGAGTCGGTTCCATTGCGCGCCCTCGGTTGTCGACGAGCCATATCTGCGGCGGCTCGACGACGCTGTATGTCGGGCAATAGCCGCGGATCAGCATGCTTTCGGACGGCGCGTTCAGTAGGCGGATCACCTCGGTGAGGTCACCTTCGTATCTGTGCTCGCGGTACGGCACGGTGTCGGGGGCGACCCCCTCGTCGATTTGGTCGCAGACGATCGCGGCTACTGGAACGAAATCGTCAGGCACCGTCCCAGGTGTGGGCCGAGGGGATCTCGGCCGCGGCTCGTCTATCTGGGGCCCTCGGTCGCACCGAAATGCCTCTGCAGATCCGATTACGGCGACGATTCGGTGGGGACTCAGCGACGCCGGCGACGCACAGGTGACTGCGGTGATGGCGACGAGCATCAGTCCCACCGTCCATCGCCATGTCATCAGCACAACGTAGCGGCATCGCAGTTCAGGGTTTGTCGCTTCTGATTTTCGGGGACTATCGCAGCCATGAGGATTGGCGTCGTTGTCAGTGCGGTCGTAGCGGTTGTGGTGTCGTTTCTCGGCTCCGGCGCGTGGGTAGGGACGCCCATTGCCGAGGCGGCCGGCGGGGCGCTCGGTGCGACGTCGACGCTGGTGGCTCCCGCTAGTCCCGCGTTCTCGATCTGGTCGGTGATCTACACCGGTCTCGTTGTCTATGCCGTCTGGCAGTTCCTACCCGGTCGAACTGCACGTCACGACGCCTTGCGGGCACCGGTCATCGCGTCGATGTTGCTCAATCCGGCGTGGATTCTCGCGATTCAGTTCGGGCAGGTGTGGCTCAGCGTGGTGGTCATCGTCGCGTTGTTGGTTGCTCTCGTGCGCGTGTTCGTACTCCTGCAACAGCAACGCCCGGAATCCGTGGCCGACGCGGTGATCACCGACGGCACGATGGGTCTCTACCTCGGGTGGGTGTGCGTGGCCACCATCGCCAACATCTCGGCGTGGTTGGTCGATCTCGGAGTCACCGGTGGCGCGACGGTCTGGGCAGTCGTCGTACTGGCCGTCGCAGCACTGGTCGGGGTGACTCTGGCGCGCTACTCGAACGGAGCGATCGCTCCGATGCTCGCCATCGTGTGGGGACTGGGATGGCTGGCACAGGGGCGTCTCGGCGGCGAGCTGGCGAACGCCACGGTCGGATGGACGGCTGTATGTGCCGCAGCGATCGTCGCCGTCGTGACGGTGGGAATCAGGCTCCGATCACGGCGGTCGACGGTCCGTCAGGCGGCGTAGTACCTCCGCCACTGCGTTTCGAGGAAGTCGGACAGCGAACTCCCCGAATCGTTGGTACGCCAGGCGACGTGACCGTCGGGTCGGACGAGGACCGCTCCGGTCTCACCTACCTCGTACAGCGATATCAGTTCGTTGCGATCGACGCCGACGGGTGCGTCCAGCACGACGAGCGACATACCCGGGCGTGCATCATGCATACTCTCCACCACCGGCTCCCACGCAGAACCATCGAACGTGAACAGCGTCAACATGTTCGGGTCCAACACGTCGTGCGGCGAGACGAGTTGCCCGTCGACCGAGACGAGCGCATGCGGCAATCGCGCACCGGGGTACGTGGTGGGCACGTAATCGACAACATCTTCCACGGGCTTCGTCGACGCGTCCTGGGCGATCAGCGGACTGTCGTAGAGGTAGCCGAATTGCAGGCCGGTGGAGACGAAATGCTCCAACTGCAGTGGAATCGCCGCGGCAATTCCGGCACGCAGTTCCGCCGACCCGGGGACGTCCGGGCGCAGGCTTCGTGACCGACTCATCTGCTTGCGGGTTGCTGCAGCCGCGATGGGCGCGATCAGTCTGCCCGGAATCTTGTTCAGTGGTGCCCGCCCCACCGCCTGAGTTGCCTTGGCCAGCATGGCGTTGGTGATCCCAACGCGCTTGCCGATGTCGTCCATGCGGAAGTGGTTGGCCACACTCTGTTCGGCGAATTTCTCCACCACGGGCCGACGCTCGGTGTCGTAGGTGTCCAGCAGCTCCGGGCCTGCCGCACCAGAGAGCACGGCATCGAGCTTCCACGCGAGGTTGTGGGCATCCTGCACTCCCGAATTGAGCCCGAAGCCGCCGGTGTGCGGAAAGCGGTGAGCGGCATCGCCCAGCAACAGCAGCCGATCGTGGCGAAAGGTTTCGGCCGTCTGTGACGTCATCACCCACGTGCCCGTCGATTCGAGCGTGAAGTCGTTCGTACCCAACGCCTTCGGTAGCGTCTTCTCCCAGAATCGACGGCCGTTCGTGGCTATCTCCTGCGCTGGATGCAGATAGGCCGTCATCAGGATGTAGCGGTGGTCGGCGTGCGAGATGAGCACTCCGCACAGGTCCGGGGTGTAGATCCAACTCAACAGCGGACGCGCGTCGTCGGGAAACAGTGTGTTCGACGTGAAGAACGCACTGCCCATGTTGGCGAGTACCGGTCCGGTCAGCGATATCCCGGCTGCGTCGCGCGTCGCGCTGTTGGCGCCGTCGCAGGCAAGGACGTACGGCGCACCGAGATCGTCGACGTCACCCGTCAGGGTGCGGAAGGCGATACGCGCGTCACCGGAGTTCGATTCGACCGATTCGACGGAGACTCCGCGGCGAAACTCGATCAACGGTTCGGCGTCCACGGCGTCCCACAGCACGGGCATCAGAATGTGCTGGCCGATGTGCGACACCATGTACGGGCTCTGGCTTTCCACGATGGCTTTGCGTTCGGGATCGGACAGCAAATCGATCGACCCGATGGCGTCACCGGCCAGGTCGCCGTACCAGCTGATCAGATTGACCTGTTCGTGCGGAGGCGACATCGCCGCTATCGACTTGGCCAGTTCGGGGCTGTACTCGTTCCAGATCTCCAGCGTCCGAGCATTGATGACGTGAGCCGCCGGATGGAACAACGGACTGGTTCGACGCTCCAGCAGTACCGTTCGAATACCCCTGCGCGCCAGCAGAAGCGCTGCAGTGGTACCCGCCGGACCGGCACCGATGATGACGACGGGAGTGCTCATCGGACGACGGTTTCCTGGGTCCCCAGGTCGATCGACCCGTCCGGAGTGCGGATGGTGGCAGTGACGACGTCATCGACCGAGAGGTACTTCGGGTTCTTGGCTTGGCGTGCGAAGAAGAACTTCCACTTCAGTGCCGGCGGGATGAGTTCGCCGATCTTCTGGATTGCTTTGGGCGGCGCGGAGATTGCCGTGCCGATCGGCGTTCCGGTCAGCAGGATGTCGCCTGCGGTCATGTTCTGAAAAAGGGCCAGTCTGGTGAAGGCCTCGGCAGGAGGAGTGATGAGGTCGTCGCCGACGGTCTGGTCCTGACGGATCTCCCCGTTGACCGCCAGTGTCATGCGTAGCTCGGGCAGTCGTCGCAGCTCATCGTTGTCGAGCAGCACCAGCCGAGGGCCGAGTGGAGTGAAGGTGGGATACGACTTGCTCTCGTACACCTGCACTTTCGTCAACTGGATCTCCCGAGCCGACACGTCGTTGGCCACGACGAATCCGGCCACGTAGGACGCGAGGTTGTCGTCGGTGACGGTTGTCCCGATGGGGATATCGGCACCGACCACCACGCCCAGCTCGATCTCGTAGTCGAGCAGGGCTACCTCCGGCGGTTGCCGAATGGGATCGTTCGGGCCACTGATCGACGCGGACGACTTACGAAAGAACGTCGGCTGCAGGGTCTTCGGGTCCGAGCCGGCGTCGATCGCATGGGATCGGTAGTTAAGCAACTGCGCCACCACTCGGCACGGTGCGGTGATGGGTGAGAGGAGTTCGAGTTCGGCGACATTCGTCCCGGCCCCCGACGCGGCGTCGATGGCCGACCGGTCGGCCAGTAGCTCACGGGTGGTCTGCGCAGTGGTGTCGATCTTGACGGCCTGGTCGCCGTCGAGACGCCACCAGCCGTCCGTGGTTCGAATGATGTTGATGGGCATAGCTTTCGATCCCCCCTAGCAATCTGTCACAAAGTTTTCGGTGTGATGGTCTTCTTGTTGGCGATCACCGGCCGGCCGGGCCTGGTTCCGGCCTCACGCTGCCGCAGTTCATCGTGGGTCGCTCCGTTGCGGAGTCGGCTGAGGAGGTAGTCGGGGTCGATGTTGACGCCGATGGGATTGCGCGCAAATTCCTCGGTGAAGAAGAAGGCCGCAGTGTTGTCGGGGTCGAAGTTCTCCACTTGGAACTCCAGCCGAATGCCGTCGGGGTCCTCGTAGTACAGCGAGATCGTCGGTCCGTGGTTGATGGACCACACCGGGAGGATGCCCTGGCGCTTGAGTCGCACGTAGTTCTCCAGCAGTCGTTCCAGCGATCGGAAGGTCAGGGCGATGTGGTCGATGCCGTAGGCCTTGCGCCGCAGCTTGGCGAAGGGAAACAGGAACTTCACCGGCTTGGGTACTGCGATGATCGCGAGTCGATGCGACTCGTCGTCCCAGGTCAAGAACGTGATCTCGTCGTCCTGGTAGGCGATCTCGGCCCCGAATACCGTGCCGTACCAGCGGACCATCTCCTCGGTTCGCGCAGATTTGACGACCCAATGCGCGATGTAGTCGGGCGCGACCCGTTGCGTCTCGATCGTCGGTGCCTCGTGCGTTGCGCTCATGAATCGACCTTTCGTCGCGATCGGAGTGTGATCCAGATTAAGTGCAGTTTGACTGTCAGTCAATAATTTGACTGACAGTCAGTAGGTTGCGAGCGTCGACCGATGCCGTAGGTGAGTAGACGTCCGGGAATCAGGCGGGCGGGATCAGAAGGTGCACACGGCCGACGAGGGCCAGAGCCGTGTCGGCGTCGGCACCGTCGAACACCGCGGTGTGGATGCCGCGCATGGCACCGGTGAGCAGTCGGGCTGAGGCGGGGAGGTCCGTGGCGCTGTCGATCTGCCCTGCTTCGGCAGCGGCGCGGAGTAGTTCGGTGATGGCATCGACGAAGCTGTCGTGCCAACGCTCCGCTGTGCCTTCGGATTTCGGGACTCCGAGATTGCGGAACAGCACGTGCGTGCGCGGTGTCTCGTAGATGCTCTCGGCAGCTATTCGCAGAAATGTCTGCAGCTGCTCGAGTGGGGTGCTCGGCCAGCCGGCGTCCGCAGACCGTTCACGGATGCGTTCGATCAGAACGGTCGCAGCGTCGTCGACGGCGGCCTGAAAGAGTTGGCGTTTGTTGGGGAAGTGGTGGAAGGCCGTTCGGGGTGCCAGACCGCATTGCGCAGCGACACTTTCGATCGTGATGTCTGCGTAGTCGGCGTGCCGAAGCAGCTCCTGGGTGGCCTCGATGAGGCGTGTCGGTGCGGGCCCGGGTTCGTCAGTGGCCGACGACCCGGCCCAGCGGTACAGCGTGGTGGTGTGGATGCCCAAGTCCGTGGCCACGGCTGCCGGGCTTTCGGAACCCCCGAATGCCCGTGCCACCGCCTCCCGGCGATCGGCGAGTGTGAATCTCGAGACCCTGGCCATGATCGTGACAGTCTAGTGCAGCATTCGTGACAGGGCCGGTAGGAGAACTCGTGCGGGGACGATACCCGCCATCGCCGCCTGCAGAGCATTGCGGCGACCCGAAATAACATGTGGCCGTGACCGTTTGGCGTCGAGTTCCTTCATGGCGGTGGCGACGACGTCGGTCGGTGTCTGGTAGGTACCGGTGGCTGTGGCCGAATCGCCTATGACGTCGAAGAATTCGGTGTGGGTGGGGCCGGGGTTGAGTGCGAACACTCTGACTCCGTGTTGCGCTGCTTCGTACCACAGCGACTGGCTGAAGCTCAGCACGAAGGCTTTCGCGGCCGCATACACGGCAAGAGTCGGGACAGGTTGGAATGCCGTCGTGCTGGCTACATTGACGATGGTGCCTGCTGTGCGGGCGATCATGCCCGGCAGGAACGCCGAGCAGATGTCCACGACCGCGCGGATGTCGACGGCGATGAGCCGCTCGAAATCGTCGGCGTCGCCGTCGACGAACGGTCCCTGGACCGCAAATCCTGCGCTGTTGACGATGAGGTCGATGCGCTCGGGAACGATGGCGCGGAGCCGCCGACCACTGGCCTCCTCCGACAGGTCCCAGGGCACTGTTCGGCAGCGCACACCGTAGGTCGATTCGAGCTCGTCCGCCAGCGCTGTCAGACGATCTTCCCGTCGGGCGACGAGCACAAGATCGGAGCCGCGGGCGGCCAGCACTCGCGCGAACTCGGTGCCGATTCCAGAACTCGCACCGGTGACCAGCGAGCGGCCCGGACTGTAGCGAAAAGCCCTGCGGCTCATCGGTCCGAGCGCCCGAGCTCAGCGGCCGAGCGCCGGGCGAACTCCTCGTACGAGGTGGGTGCTCGTCCGAGCAGGGTCGGAAGAACCGTCAGGTCTCCCGCGGGCAGACCGTGGCCGTCGTAATGGGTCATCATCGTCCGGTACGCCTGACGTGCGTCTTCCGGCCAATTCTTCATGTCGCGGGGGTTCGAGGCGGCCTGCGCGCCGCGAACGAGGTGCCCGAGCGAATTGAGTTTCGTCGATCGCACGGCGTGACCGATGACGGTGGGGAGTGCAGGCAGCACGTCGAGCGAGTTGGTCAACGACGAGGGCGGGATTCGGATGGCGGTCACCGCATGCCCCAGCACGCGTGACCAGATCTCGGCCATCTGGTGTCGGGTGAGTTCGACCGCGGACAGGTCGTAGGTGCGGCCGGTGTGCGGCGACGGGTCGATCAGTACGTTCGCCGCGGCCTCGGCGACGTCGGCGAGATCGACGACACCCATGATGCTGTCCGGCGACACCGGGTACGGCATGACGCCTGCCTGCAGGAACTCCCACACTTCCAGGTAGTTCTGCATGTAGTGCGACGGCCTGAGCACCGTGGTGGGGATCCCGCTGTTTCGGAGCAGACCCTCGGCGATGTCCTTCTGGTGATGGTGTGTCAGCTGATGCAGGTCCGGATGGATGACCGAGTGAAACACGATGTGCTGCAATCCACTTGCCGGCGTCGTCGCGATCAGGTGCTCGATGATCGGTCTTTCGTCGATGACCTGGGTCGGTGCCGCGTGATAGAGCACGTCGGCTCCGGCCAGGGCTCTGTCGAGCGTGTCGGGCGACCGCAGATCGCCCACGACGACCTCGGTTGCCCCGTCTCGACGGGCGGTCGCAGCCTGACTGTCGTTCTTCACGACAGCGCGGACGGGCATCTTCTGCGCGGTCAGCTGCCGGACGAGCAACCGTCCGATCCCGCCTGCGGCACTGGTCACTGTGATCATCGGACCTCCTCGATGGTGAGCGCGGCAACTCCGGCTCGGTTGCATATATTGCAGATGAGCCGCAAATAACGCAAGAGGTCGACGCAAATGCCGACTCGATCTGCATTAGTCTCGGACGGTGCCCTCGAACGACGTCGACGATGCAGAGCAGTCGCGGCGCGCCCGCCCACGTCGTGATCGCCGTCAGGCGTTGATCGACGCCGCGATCGAGATGATCTCCGAAGGTGCCAGCGCAGACATCAGTGCGGCGGCGATCTCGCGCAGAGCGGGTGTGGCGCACGGGTTGCTCTTCTATTACTTCACCGACAAGCAGGGCCTGGTGCAGGCTGCGCTGGCCGACGTTCTGGGCAAGTTGTCCGACGCGCAGGGGCCGCAGTCCGAAGAGCGGACCGTCCGAGCGCGGCTGGAAGGATTCGTCCGACGGCACATCGAGTTTCTGCGGGATCACCGAGCGCTCTACTTGCGCGTGGTGCGGGAGGAGGAGTTCGGTGAGGCCGGCGTCGAGAGCGCCCTCCGGCAGGCTCGGGCCGAGGGCGAGCGTCAGGTCGCAGCCCTGGCCGAACTCCCGGATCCGTTGTCGCCGCTGGTTGCTGTCGCGATTTCGGGGTGGACAGGCTTTCTCGATCGAACTGCCGATGCCTTCCTCGAGACGCCGGATCTCGATCTGGACGAATCGGTCGCGCTGATCGTCGACGCATTCGAGGCCGTGGTCGAGTCCGCGACTCGCCGAGGTGCCGGGCCGCGGTGATCAGGTCGACCAGAAACCGCAAAGGCCGATTCCGAAAATTGCGCAGATTGCTCAATACCGAAGACTTCTATTGCGCAGCCCGCCGGGTTCTGGTCGACTGACGCCGGTTGCATCACAGACGCGACTGACTCGGCGCTTCGCAATCCGAACGCTTGCCTCATGGAGTGACGGGACCCCATCCGGTCCCGCCACGTCCACTCGATGCAATCTTTCGTCGCCTATTTCAGGAGTGCTCGCCATGACCAGCCTCAGCTCGACCACCGGCAATTCGACCGACGGTGATTCGGTCACCGGGGGGCGCGAAACCCTGCACGACATTTCCGAGCGGGTGCTGTGGCTGTCGACGTCGATGATCCACCACGCCAACCGAATCCGGCCCAATCCGACGGGTCTCAAGGTGGGCGGTCATCAGGCGTCGTGCGCGTCGATGGTCACCATTATGACCTCGCTGTGGTTCGAGCAGCTCGAAGCGGGCGACCGAGTGTCGGTCAAGCCGCACGCGTCGCCGGTGCTGCACGCCATCAACTACCTTCTCGGCGAGCTGGACGAGAAATATCTGACGACGCTGCGCTCGTACGGTGGGCTGCAGTCCTACCCGTCGCGCGCCAAGGATCCCGATACCGTCGACTACTCCACGGGGTCGGTGGGTATCGGTGCGACGGCACCTATTTGGGGCGCAATGTCGCGTCGTTTCGTCGACTCCGCATTTTCCGCGGACACCCCGAGCGGGTTTCGCGGACGGCAGTATTCGCTCGTCGGAGACGCCGAGCTCGACGAGGGTGCCGTGTGGGAAGCCGTCATCGATCCGGGCATCGGTGAGTTGGGCGAGATCGTCTGGATCGTCGACCTCAACCGGCAGTCCCTCGACCGGGTGGTGCCGAACATCGCCGCGCGTCGCCTCGAGAAGATGTTCGACGCGGCAGGCTGGCAGGTCATCACCGTGCGGTTCGGTCGGCTGCTCGAGAACCTGTTCGCGCGTACCGGTGGTGACGCCTTGCGGCGTCGCATCCTCGACATGCCCAATCCCGAGTATCAGCGGCTGTTGCGGTGCTCGGCGTCCGAATTGCGAGATCGGCTGCCCGGCAACGGTTCCGATGCCGCGGCGATCACCGCGCTCATCGGTGACCTCGACGATCTGATTCTCACCGAGTCGATTCGCAATCTCGGAGGCCATGATCTCGACGCGCTGCGCGAGGCCTACGCGCAGATCGACGACACCCGGCCCACGGTCATCATCGCCTACACGGTCAAGGGCTTCGGCCTCCCCACTCAGGGGCATCCGCAGAACCATTCGTCTCTGCTGACTGTCGACGAATATGCAGCTCTGGCAGACACTCTCGGCACCGACGTCGGTTCGCCGTGGGGCCGCTTCGACGACGCCACAGTGGCCGGGCAGTTGTGCGCCGATGTCGCCGAACGGCTGCGCCGCGAACCGGTGCCCGTCTCGGCACCGCCGGCAGTTCCCACCGACATCGGCCGTACTCCCAAGGGCACGGCCACGACGCAGGCCGCGCTCGGCCGCACCCTCATCGACCTGACGCGTGAGGCTCCGGATGCGGCGCGACGCGTCGTGACGGTCAGTCCCGACGTCAGCTCCACCACCAATCTCGGCGGTTGGGTCAACAAGGTCGGTGTCTGGTCGTCGTCGGAGCGGCACGACTGGTTCGGTGACGATGCCGAAACCATCATGCACTGGCGTGAGGGTCCCACCGGTCAACACATGGAACTCGGTATCGCAGAGACCAATCTGGTCGGATTGATGGGCGAGCTGGGTGCAACGTGGAGTCGGTGGGGAGAGCCATTGTTCCCCATCGGGGTGATGTACGACCCGTTCGTCGAACGCGCTCTCGAACCGTGGTCGTACGGCATCTACGCGGGCGGTCAGTCGATTCTGGTCGGTACGCCGTCGGGTGTCACGTTGGCTGCGGAAGGTGGTGCGCACCAGTCGATCAAGACTCCATCGATCGGTCTGGAGCAGCCCGGGTGCATCTCGTACGAGCCGGCTTTCGCCATCGACGTCGAGTGGACATTGCTCTCCAGTATCGCCAAGTTGGGTCGCCCGGACGGCACCTCGGCGTACCTGCGCCTGTCGACCCGTCCGGTCGATCAGACGTTGGCCGACGTGCCCAGCGATCCGGCGGCCCGCGAACGCAGGCGCAAGCAGGTGGTGGCCGGCGGCTACCCGCTCGTCCGACGAGACGGTGCCACCGTCACGATCGCGGCGATGGGTGCGCTCATGCCCGAAGCTCTCGATGCCGCAGCACGTTTGGAGCGCATCGGCATTGTCGCGGACGTCCTGTGCATCACGAGCCCGGGCCAGCTCTACCGAGCCGTCCAGGCGCGGCAGGGGCACGGCGACGCGGAGTCGTGGATTCTCGATCAGCTGTTGCCGGCCGATCGGGCGACACCGATGGTGACCGTCCTCGACGGCCATCCGCACACGCTGGCGTTCCTCGCGAACGTGAACCGCGTGGCGTCGACGTCGTTGGGCGTCAGCAACTTCGGTCAGGTGGGCTCTCTGGACGAGGTGTACAAGCATCATCACATCGACACCGATTCGATAGTCGGTGCCGCTCTGGATGTCACCGGTCAGTAGTGCCGCGGGTGCTCATTCGTCCACCCATTCCAAGAGGTCTCCGGGTTGGCAGTGCAGCACCCGGCACATGGCGTCGAGGGTGCTCAGGCGCACGGCTTTGGCCCGTCCGTTCTTGAGGACTGCGATGTTGGCGGGCGTCAGCCCCACGCGTTCGGCAAATTCGCCGACGCTCATCTTTTGCTTGGCCAACTGAACATCGATGCGCACCACGATGGCCATCAGATGACCGCGTCCATGTCGCTGCGCAGTTCCGTGGCCTGACTGAGCAGGGTCCTCATGACGACCATCAACAATGCGGCGACGGCGACGATGACGACGAGCAGGAAGAGCAGTAGCGGCAGGCCTGGGTCGTCGGCTCCGAATCCGACGTAGAGAAAGACGCCGACCAGCACCACCCAGGCCGCGGCGATCGACCACGTGATCGTGTCTACCCACACCAACGAAGCGCGGGTGAAGATGGCGTTGCGGTTCACCATCGTCATTAGCTTCCATGTCGCGATCACGACCACCTGAATGCACAGCACCCAGAAGATCGACACGATGGTCAGCGGCCATCGCAGGTACGCGGATTCGGGAGATTCCTGGGCCATATGGGCGAACTGCCCGGGCAACGACATGACTTGCATCAGCACCAGCACCGCGAACAACGCGGCGAGAAACAGGCGAAGCAACAGGACTACCACTCGATCTCCACTCAGCATTTAGCGAGTATCGACAGAAATCTATCGAAAGTCAATAGATCAATACGGTGTCCGGATCATCCAGTTCCGATTGACAGCGGGCGTACGGTTGTAACATTCGGCGAGGGCCAACGCCGTAGGTTGCTCGTTCACGGCGAAGGGTGTGATGGCCGCATCGTATGGGGGCGGGACCACGTGACCGATCGGACATCCGAGGAAACGCCGGACGACGCGGCTGCCGAGAGAGCGGCCGCAGCCGCGTTCGACGAGCAGATCGCGGCGGCACTCCCGAGGCGATCACACGTGCCGGGTGCGACGACGTATTTCGCGGAAGACACCTTCGAGGCGCTCGATGTGTTCCGCGGAATATTGCTCGAGCACAGCCGATTCGAGACTGTGCTGCAGGGCCTGTGCGAGCAGGCCGTCGTGGCAATTCCCGGGGCGGATATGGCGGGAGTGACCCTGCTGCATCATGATTCGGAGAATCCTGCCACCGCTGCATTCTCGGACGCTCGTGTGGTGGACATCGATGCCGATCAGTACCGAGCGGACGAGGGGCCGTGTCTCGAAGCTGCGCGCCACGATCGGTTGGTGTGCGTCCGAGTCGACGAGATCACCACTCGCTGGCCTGCATTCGCAGCCGCGGCAGCAGACATCGGAGTGCAGAGTTACCTGTCGGCACCGCTGGCAGTCGATTCCGAGCATGCAGGCTCGCTCAACATCTACGGCTTCGATGCCGGTGGCTTCAACGATATCGACGAAGTGGTGGTGAAGATGTTCGTCACGTCGGTCGAAGCGGCAGTATGGAATTCCCGGCACACGGCTGAGGCGAAGCAGGAAGTCGTCGGTCTTCGTGCGGCGATGGCGACCAGGGCGACCATCGAGCAGGCCAAGGGCATCCTGATGGCAACGCAGTCGATCACTCCCGAAGCCGCGTTCGCCGCGTTGGTGCAGCAATCGCAGCGAGAGAACACGCGAGTTGCCGTGTTGGCGGCTCGGATGGTCGATTCCGTCGGCCGATGGCAGGATGCCGAAGGGCCGTAGTGTCGGGGTCACACGGTCCACCGAGCACCATCAATGGTTCAGCGAAGCCGAACGATCTGCATCTCCGAAGGTCGAGAAGGTCAAGGCCCATGACGGACACTCCGATTTACGACGAACTCCAGCATTTTCTCGACATCGACACCGGCGGGGGGAGTCGGAAGATCGAGCCGGTAGCTCGGGCCGTTCCGGCCCCGGTAGCCGTGCACGGCCCACCCCGACATCAGAGGGGCTGACGGCAAACCCAGGGGGGCTCAGTGCGACGCAGCGGGGACGACGGCCGCGTGGACGTCGCCGCTGTAGGACGCCGGTAGTGGACTGCTGCACAGTGTGCGTGCCTCGTCGGTCGAAATTCCGAGTGCGCGGAGCACTCGCTCGGTGGTGCCGTCGACCGTCGCCGCTTCGTCGCGGTCGGGCTGTGCGAGGAGCAGACGGCCCATGGAGAGCAGCGAACCGGCGACGATCGCGAGGGCGAGATCCGGGTCGTCGACGTCGAATCTCCCTTGCGCTGCGGCCGATTCGATATCGCGACGCGACCGTGGTGCCAGGCCACCGGCCGCGGCGAATGCGGCGGCCTCGGAGTTGAGCAAGACGCGGCTCAGTTGCGGTTCGAGGCGGAACAGGCGCCCGGACAGTCTGAACGATTGGGTGAATTTCTCGACCGGGTCCTCGAAACCGACGGTGAGCGAATCGAGGTAGTCGCCGACGGACTCGAGAGCGGCGTCGATGGCGGCCTGCCACAGTTCTTCTTTGCTCTCGAAGTAGTTGTAGAACGAGCCGTTGCTGACGTCGGCGGCCTGCGTTATTTCGAGCACGGGTGCGTTGGTGTTCCCGTTGGCGAGTAACCCTTGGGCGGCCTGGATCAGCGCGGCTCTGGTGCGTGCCTTGCGGCGCTCGACGCGGTTGCCTTCGGTCACGATCTGCTCCTGCTCTGTGGGTCAGTGAGCGCAGCCTATCGCGAATCAAGTATGACGAATTCGTCAAAAAGCCTTGACGTACGACCGTGCCATCAGTGACGATATCGTCAACACCCTGTGAAGGCAGGGGCCTCGACTTCCGGCAGCACCGAAGGATCCCATGACAACGAACGCGACGATTCCGCAGTACCGCACCGACCTGTACTCCAACGACGCGATTCTCGATCCGTACCCGCACTATGCCCGGCTGCGCGCGCTGGGTCCGGTGGTGTGGCTGCCCCGCCAGCAGGTGTTCGCCGTCTCGCGCTACGCGGATTGCAAGGCGGTGCTGCTCGACGACGTGACCTTCATCTCGGGTGACGGTGTGGCGCTCAATCCCGTCGCCAATCGGCTCGGCCGCGGAACGACACTGAACAGTGACGGCGACGAGCATGCGACCAAGCGATCGGTGCTCGCGCATCGGCTCACTCCGAAGGCCGTGCGCAAGATGAAAGCGGCTGTGGAGGAAAAAGCGAACAGCATCGTCGACGCGGCACTGAGCAAACAGTTCGTCGACGGCGTGGACGATCTCGCGACAGCGCTGCCGATGTCGATCGTGCCCGATCTCGTCGGGTGGCCGGAGGACGGCCGCGAGGATCTACTCCGGTGGGCGGGGGCGACCTTCGACTCCCTCGGCCCCGTGAATCGACACTCGATCACCGCTGTCAAGGGTGCCGCAGAGATGCTTGCCTTCTCGCGGCGCGTGGTGCGAGACCGATCGGTGATTCCGGGAAGCATGGGCGACGACGTTCTGAAGGCCGCCGACGACAACAAGATTCAGAAGTCGGCATGTCCCGCGTTGATGATCGACTACCTCGGTCCATCGCTCGATACCACCATCGGAGCGATTTCCGGGGCCCTCGACCTGTTCGCGCGGCACCCCGAGCAGTGGCAGGCGATCAGGCAGGACCCGGACCTGATCCCCAATGCGATCAACGAGGTCGTTCGATACGAGTCGCCGATCAGAGCATTCTCGCGTCGAGCGGTCCGTGACGTCGAGATCGACGGATCACGAATCCCGAAAGGTGCTCGTGTACTGGTGGTCTACGCGTCGGCGAACCGCGACGAGCGTGAATGGGACAACCCCGACGCCTTCGACATCACCCGTGACGCCGCGCGGCAACTCGGCTTCGGTTCCGGCGTGCACGGGTGCGCC
Organism: Rhodococcus sp. NPDC077669; assembly: GCF_040686915.1. Classification (NCBI taxonomy): domain Bacteria; kingdom Bacillati; phylum Actinomycetota; class Actinomycetes; order Mycobacteriales; family Nocardiaceae; genus Rhodococcus; species Rhodococcus sp. NPDC077669. Next base: position 137,661 of record NZ_JBFBMD010000006.1, read on the forward strand.
GGCCAGGGGCTTGCCCGTCTGGAAGCCCAGACCATGCTCCGGGTGCTGGCGCAGCGGGTCGAGAAGTTCGTTCCCGCAGGAACACCCGTACGAGCTGTCAACAACGTCATTCATCGATACGAACGGTTGCCGCTTAAATTGGTGGCAGCAGAAGGGACACAGCCATGAGGATCGACGTCGATTGGGATCGCTGCGAGGGCCACGGCATCTGTGCCGAACAGGCACCCGAGGTGTTCAGCCTCGATGAGGAGGGTGAACTGCACTACGCCTTCGATGGCAACGACATTCCCGACGACCTCGCGGCCTCGGCCCGGTCTGCGGTCGGCGTGTGTCCGGTGGCGGCACTGCGAGAACAGGCGTGAGCTCTCTCGAGAGCAGGATCGTCGTCGTCGGAGACTCCATAGCCGCGTGCACCGCTGTCCGCGAACTGAGGGCCCGCGGACACGAAGGTCCACTGACGATGATCGGGGCCGATGCCGACGGTTGCTACGCGCGGCCGCCGTTGTCCAAGCACGTGCTCAAAGGCGAAGCAGCCGAGGCGGAAACGTGGGATCTGTCGGACCTCGAGATCGAGGCGATCGGTGATCGGGCCGTATCGGTGAATGCCGAGGCCCACACAGTCACGACCGCCGCCGGTACCGATGTTCCGTACGATCGGTTGATCGTCGCCACCGGAGCGGCTGCACGTCGCATTGAGGCTCCCGGGCAAAGGGGCGAGACGGTGCTGCGGACCTTCGACGATGTTCGGGCACTAAGTCCGAAACTCGATGCGGCGCAGACGGCGATCGTCGTCGGTGCCGGATTCCTCGGCATGGAGGTCGCCAGTGCGTGCGTCTCGCGCGGAATCGCAGTCACTGTCGTGGACGTCGACCCTCCGTTGAAACGCCTACTGGGTACTTACCTGTCCGACGCGATTTCCGCCCGGGCCGAGGCAGCGTCGGTCGAGTTTCTCCGCGCGGACAGCCTGGTTACGTTGACGGGCAACCCCGTTACCGGGATCGAGCTCGCGGGCCGCACCCTCGACGCCGATGTGGTGGTCACCTGCGCCGGTGATGTGCCCGAGACCGAGTGGTTGAACGGTACCGGTATCGCCGATGATCGCGGTGTTGCGATCGACGATCGTTGCACCACTACGCTTCCCGAAGTGTTCGCCGCAGGCGACGTCGCGTATTCACGTGCTGGTTCCGGTCGAGCCCCGTTCTGGTCCAATGCCGTCGCGCAGGGCAAGGTCGCAGCGGCCTCCGCACTCGGCCTCGAACCCACGTGTGCGCCCACCGACAACTACTTCTGGACCGAGATTCTGGGACTGTCCATCAAGGTCGTCGGTCCTCTTCCGCTACTGGGTAATCCGACCGTGCTAGAGGGTTCCGTCGACGACGGATCGGCGCTGCTGCAGTGGAACCACGAGGACGGCCGCACGACCATCGTTGCCTACGGCATGAAGAAGGCTGTCGGCCTGCTCCGACGGCTTGCTCGCGAATCCGCTGTTCCCACTACGTAAGGAATTTCATGGCTATCGGCTCTGCGTCCGGTCTGGTTCGTCGTCTTCCCGAGGCGGTTGGGCTCGCCCGGGCAGCGATCGGCATCGCCCACATGGTTGCGCCCACTCGCGCCAACGAACTCCTCGCCGGGCCCGACGCGGCGGTGGCGACGACGCGAGCTGCGGCTCGCACCTTCCGGAATTCGTGAAATCTACATCGGCGGCGGCCTGTATGCGGCAACTCGGTACGCGCCGAAGGCCGTGCGCACTCTGCTGCGAGCAGGTGTGGCCGTCGACGTCTGGGACACCGCGGCGTTCGCGCTCACCGCTCACCTGCCGCAACGAACGAGAACAGCCGGCTGTGCAATTGCCGGAGGCTTCGTGATCGCCGGAGCGCTGGCAGACCTGCAACTGGACCGGTAGTCGGCGGTGGACAACATCGCTCGAGTCGTTCGCGCGGCGAGCATCAGTGCTGTTCGCCTCTACAACCGACTGGAAGTGACGGTAGCGCAACCGGTTCCGGATACCCCGGTGCTGTTCGTCGCCAACCACGGGTTCGGCGGAGTCATCGATCTCAATGTGTTCGCATTCTCGGCCGCATACGACGAGCTCGGTATCGACCGCGAGCTGATCACGTTGACCCACCAGATCGCGTGGACTCTGCATGCCGAGAAGCTGATCGAACCGTTCGGTGCCAGGCCCGCCGGACGACAAACGGCCCTGGACGCTTTTGCGGAGGGCAGCAATGTCCTGGTCTTCCCGGGCGGTGACGTCGATGCTTTGAAATCGTGGCGGCACCGCAACGACATAGTGTTCTCGGGTCGGACCGGGTTCGCCCGTTTGGCAATCGAGGCGGGGGTGCCGGTCGTCCCCGTCGTCACAGCAGGAGCGGGGGAGTCCCTGCTGGTACTCAGCAGTGGTAAGCGGTTGGCGAAGGCGCTGAGGTTGGACAAGGTACTGCGGCTCAAAACGCTTCCGCTGTCGGTGTCCATACCGTGGGGCGTCAATCTCGGTCTGGTTGGGCTTCTTCCGTACCTGCCGCTGCCCACCAAACTCGAAACGACGGTGCTCGCACCCATGCGCCCCGAGGCCGACGAGACGGCCGAGGAGTTCGCAGTGCGGGTGCACTCGGCTATGCAAGCCGAACTCGACGAACTGACGAAGGATCGGCGACCCGTCATCGGATGACTCGCCGAGCCGGGATTGCCGTCATACTCGAACCATGCGTTCGAAGCAGAAGATTCTCGACGCCACCCTCGGGCTCATTGCCGAGGGTGGGTTCGAGGATGTCACCATTGCGGCGGCTGCGCGGGCGGCGGGCGTGACGCGCCAGACGGTGTATTCGATCTTCAGCACGCGCGAGGACATGATCTCGGAGGCGATGGTCGGTCTTGTCGTCGACGTGATCGGTGGCATCCGGGCAAAGGCCGATCAGGCCGAGACGCCGTCCGAGTTCGTCGTAGAGACTATTGTGGCTGCACGCAACCTCATTCGACGAGAACCGGTGCTCAATTCTCTGATGCGTTCAGGCAACGCCAACCCGTTGTTCGATCCGGACATGATGGATCGAGCCGAACCGGTGGTGCGTCAGTTCCTCGACGGTTACATCGAACGCAATCCCGAATTCGATGCGACGCGGTTCGATGGTATCGATTCCGTGCTTGTGCGTAACGGGCTGTCCGTCATCTTGTTCGACGACGCGCAGATCCACGACGACGACGGTTTGCGGTCATACCTGCGGCGCTGGCTGATTCCGCTCCTGTTCTGACGGACCCCCAAAACTTGACACCATAAGCCGCATCTGTCTAGTTTTGCTTCGCACGTGCACGTGACACAGGTCTCGATGCGCGCTGCTGCACACCATTGGGGGGGTACGTGTCGAATTTGAATCGCCGGTCGTTTCTCGGCGCGACTGCGGTTGCGGGATTGGCCGCACTGTCGGGCGCGGGGGTGGCGCGAGCAGCGGGCGGGCGACGCGTCCAGATCCCTCTGACCCGCGAGGACCACCGGGTGGTGATCATCGGATCGGGGTTCGGCGGTGGCGTCGCCGCATTGCGACTGGCCGAAGCCGGGGTGCCGGTTCTGGTGCTCGAGCGCGGAAGGCGTTGGAACACAGGCCCGAATGCGGACACGTTTCCCGATGCAACGTCACCGGACAAGCGGATGCTGTGGCACGGTTCGAGTCCCAACCTGTTCGGTAGGCCTTTTCCGTTCGATCCGTACGTCGGCCTCCTCGAGGCGGTGCCCGGGGACAACATGACTGCGCTGTGCGCGGCCGGTGTCGGAGGCGGATCCCTGATCTACCAGGGAATGACACTGCAGCCATCGCAGCCGGTGTTCGAGGAGCACTTTCCGGCCGGTCTGGATTGGCCGACTCTGAATCGGGTGCACTACCCACGCGTGGCGCGGATGTTGCAGCTCCAGCAGGCTCCCGACGAGTTGATCGGTACGCCCAATTATCAAGCAGCGCGGGTGTTTGCGGCCAATGCTCGTCGAGCGGGTCTGCCGGTGTCCAAGATCCCGATGCCGATCGACTGGAACTTCGCCCTCGACGAGACGCGCGGGGTGATGGCACCGTCGTACACCGATGGGTCCGGTGCATTCGGAGTCAACAACGGCGGCAAGCACTCCGTGGACGTCACCTACATCGCGGCCGCCGAGGCGACGGGGCTGGCCACGGTTGCGACACATCACCACGTGACGAGTGTCGAGCGGCGTGACGACGGCCGTTGGACGGTGTATGTCGATCGAATCGACTCCGACGGAACGGTATTGGAGAACAAGGTACTCACCGCCGGCGCATTGATCATGGCGGCGGGCAGCCTGAACACCACGAAGCTGCTCGTGCGTGCCGGTGCCACCGGAGCGATCTCGGACTTGCCGGACCAGCTCGGACAGGGTTGGGGCACCAATGCCGATCGCATCTACGTGTGGTCGAGCATCGAGCATACTTTCGGTGCGCCCCAGGGCGGTCCGGTGGTGTTCGGCAGTCTGAACTGGGACGACCCGAACACTGCGCACACCGTCATTCAGGCCTCGATACCGCCGTTGTCGTTCGATGCCCACAGCACGATGCTCGTCGGGTACGGAGTCAGTAGCGGCCGCGGCCATTTCGGCTACGACTCCTCCATGGACCAGGTTCGACTACATTGGCCGGCCAACGGCGACAGCCTGATTCAGGACGGTTCGATCGATCCGACGGTGCGTCGTATCGCCGGATCGGGCAGTGTTCTCACCGATACCAATGCACTGTTCCCGTCCACCTGGCATCCGTTGGGTGGGGCCAACATGGGCGCGGTATGTGATCTCGACGGTCGCGTACACGGCCAGCGAGGACTGTATGTCCTCGACGGAGCGCTCATGCCCGGTACCACCGCAGCGTGCAACCCATCCATGACCATCGCCGCACTGGCCGAACGTGCGTTGGACAACATCGTTGCCGACGATATCGGCTCCGTTATTTGACCCCCACCAGAAAGAGACCGATGCATCTGTACCGCAACATGATCGGCGTCGCAGTCACCGCCGTGCTCGCGTCTTCCCTGACCGTGCTCGGCAGCTCGGCCGCGAATGCCGACCCCGTCGACGACTTCTACGTCCCTCCAGTTCAGGTCGTCGACGACCCGGGGGCCGTGTTGCGGACACAGCCGATGTCACTGTTCGCGGCTTTGCCAGGTGCGGACGGTGCCTACCCCGTTCAGGCGCAGCGGGTGCTGTACTCGTCACGGACGCAGGACGATACGCCGGTGGGCGTGTCGGGCACGTTCATCGAGACCGAGGTGCCCTGGCGCGGTGCAGGCCCGCGGCCGACAATCGTCGTCGCGCCCGGCACGGTGGGTCAGGCCGATCAGTGCGCTCCTTCTCGTGCGTTTCCGACGACTGTCAACGCTGTGACACAACCATTGTCGATCTCGTTCAATCAGGAGTTGTTGTCTTCCACTCTGTGGGGATCGATGGGTGCCAACGTGTTCGTGACCGACTACGTCGGGTTGGGAACGCCCGGTGTGCACACCTATGTCAATCGTGTCGAGCAGGCTCATGCGGTGCTCGACGGTGCTCGTGCCGCGAACGAGCTTCTCGGTGATACCGATGCACCCGTTGGTATCTGGGGGTACTCCCAGGGCGGTGGGGCGGCAGCCGCGGCGGCCGAACTGGCCTCGGAGTACGCACCGGGGCTGAATGTGAAGGGCACCTGGGCCGGAGCTCCCACAGCGGACTTGCTCGAGGTGTTGAAGACCGTCGACGGGACGCTGATCGGAGGGGTGATCGGCTATGCCCTCAACGGGTTCGTAGAGCGGGATCCGAGCTTGCTGCCGCTCGTCGAAGAGCGACTCACCGATCACGGCAAGGCAGTGCTGAACGATCTGTCGACGCAGTGCATCGGCGACACCATTCTGAAGTACCCGTTCCTGCGAACCGAATCGTTGACCGCGGACGGTAAGTCGATGCTCGAGAATCTGGGCACCATTCCGCAGGCGGGTCGCATCCTCGAGGCTCAGCGGATCGGTCGTAGTACTCCGAACGCACCGGTGATGATCACCAGCGGACTCAACGACGACACCGTGCCGTACGGTCAGGCCCGGCAGTTGGCTCAGGATTGGTGTGGGCGAGGGGCCACGGTGGAGTTCCGAACCAACCCGTTGCCGCCGATTCTGCAGGGTGCGGTGTTGCCCAACCACTTCGGGCCGCAGCTGATCGACGGGTACGGCGGCGCCGCTGCAAAGTTCCTGATGGATCGGTTCGCCGACGTCCCCACGGCACCATGCTCCATCGAATGATCGGTGGCCGCAGGCGCTGGCGGCTGGTGCGAGAATTCGTACTCCGGCACCGCTGCCCCGCACGCCTGAGCGCCGAGCAACGCGCCGCTGACTATGTCGCGATAGCAGAATCGTTCGGGGCCTTCTGGCCTCGCGACACACGACGAGTTCGTGTGCTGATCAGCAGTTTCGGCGATCAGGATCCCGATGCAGTCCTTGCCGCGATGCGCCCGGTTGCAGCTCCGGTTCAGCTCCACCCGGTGGTGCGGGTGTGGAATCGTGCCGTCGACTAGGGCGGCGTCGACACCGCTGCGCTCGACCCTGTTGCGGTCGCGGCGTCGGGTGGAGGCTGTGATTGCAGGCGGTGGGCCGGACATAGTCTTTCAGCCGATCGTCCGTGCACGCGATGGGGTGATCGAGGGATACGAGGCCCTGTCGCGTTTCCCGGCGGGCGGCGGTGACACCGAGGCGTGGTTCGCGGATGCAGCGCAGTGCGGCCTCGGTCCTGTTCTGGACAGATCTGCGGCCGTCAAGGCATTGGGCGAATCAGCGCGTCTGCCGGATGGTTGCTTCGTTGCGGTGAACCTCAGTGCTGCAACGCTACTGGTCGATGCTGCCCTCGTGGATGTGCTGCTCGACTTCGGCCGACGACGGTCACTGGTAATCGAGCTCACCGAACATGCCGCCCAGGACGACGAGGATGCGGTGATGGCGGTGTTGGCCGAATTTCGACGCGGCGGTGTCGCTGTCGCAGTGGACGATGTGGGATCCGGGTACGCAGGTATGCGGCAGCTTGTCGTGCTCGAGCCGCAGATCATCAAACTCGACGCGTTCGTCGTTCACGGCATGAAAGGCAATCGCGTGAAGTCGGCCTTGGCCGAACTGGTGCTCGAGTTCGCGCGAAAAACCGAGGCCAGGTGCGTGTTCGAGGGCATCGAGACCGACGACGACCTCGAAGCGGCCACGTCGATCGGGGCCGACCTGCTGCAGGGCTTCCGAGTGGGCCGTCCTGCTGCGGTGTGATCAGATCTGACCAGCAGGTTGAGTACCGCCCAACTGTGGGTATGCGGCGGATTAGGAACGAGACGAGTTCCGAAGGCCGATGCGGTCGAACGGGAGACACGCGGCACCACCACCGAGGGTGAATCGAAGGAGACGGACTGATGGCCGATGACGACAGTGACATCAAGACGGAGTTCGATGACCTCGTCAACATGACGGCGAAGGAACTCGACGAGTTTCTCGGCACCGACGACTCGAAGGACGTCGGGCAAAAGAAGGAGGGCGGTGAGTCGACGGGCCACGAGAGCGGCCGCCGCATCGTCGAAATCCTGAAGACGAAGAAGGCGGACCTGTCCGACGACGACTACGAGCACATGCGAAAGGTCGTCGGCTACTGCAAACGACACCTTGCTCAGCGGCCCGACGGGGACATCACCGACACCAAATGGCGCTACTCACTGATGAACTGGGGCCACGACCCGAAGAAGAAATGATCTCGCTTCGCTGACGGAAGGTCTGCTCCACTCACCACCATTGCCCAATCGCGTTGTGCGACAACGAGTCGTCAGTCGGCAGTACGGCCGGGTGGGATGAACCTCAGGCGTCGTCGACCTCGCTACGGATCCCCGGTGCGTGTGCCAATCCGACACTGGCCGTTGTGGTGAAACCGTGTTTCTCGTACAGTCGCCGCCCGGGAGGATCTGCCATCAACGTGATGTACGGATCGGCAGGTGCTGCCTCGACGATGGTGTCGAGCAACCATCTCAATACCTGATCACCGAGACCGCGGCGCTGATGGTTCGGTGCCGTCGCCATGTCGACGATGTGGAAGTACCAGCCGCCATCGCCGATGATCCGCCCCATGGCGACAACGTCGCCGCTGGCTTCATGGACGACATGGCAACCCGCCCATGCATTGCGCAGGGCGGGCGTCGCCTGCTCCGCGGTGACCGGTGTGAGGCCGGCGTCGAAGCGGAGCCGACGATACGATGCGAGGTCGGGCACGGTGGGCACCAACCGGTAGTTACTCACGACGACTCCTCTTGCTCGAGAATCCCGGATCCGCATCCCGGTCGACCCAGCGTGCGGTTCAACTTCGGGCGGCACACATGCTGAGCGTGACGCACAGTGATTATGTGGGTGGCGGCGTCACCAGGCACCACTCGTTGCCCTCGGGGTCCAGGAGCACCTGAAAGGACCCCGCCGCATCGGAGTGTCGGTCCCCGACAACCGTCGCGCCGAGGGCAATTGCCTGTTCGACGGCTATGTCGATACCGGGCACGTCGACGTCGAGATGAAGCCGGTTCTTTCCGGATTTGCCCTCCGAAACCCGCTGGAACGCCAACCGAGTGAACCCGGGGACATCGACGAAGTGCCACGAATTGTCTCGCATCACAGGCTGCCCGCCGAGCACCCGGGCCCAGAACTGAGCCAGCACAGCTGGCTCCGTGCAGTCGAAAACGACCTCGTCGATGCGTCCGATCATGGTGTCATCGTATGCACCCCTGGTAACCCTGTGCTTGTCGAGACAGGTCGTATCGACCCAGGGCGTTGGCCGTCGTCATGGCTCCTGAGGTGTGGCTCGTAGACCGATCCGGTGAAGGCCGCGATCCGGCGGTGACTTACGCGTTCGGACGAAGTCTGCATCCACGTGATCATCGTTGGCGGATATCTCACTGTGGACCCGACCGATCGACAGCACTATCTCGACGGCTGCGCCGAGGTGGTCCGGCTGGCTCGCGCCGCACCGGGGTGCATCGACTTCGCGCTCGGAGCAGACATTGTCGAACCAGCTCGTATAAACGTGTACGAATGCTGGGCGAGCGAGCAGCAGTTGCACGACTTTCGTGAATCCGGTCCGAACTCCGAGCAGACCGCCGCGATCATCGACGCGAAAGTTCGCGAATTCTCCGTGCTGGAGTGACGGTAGATGAGCCGTCGAGCTCGCTGCCGGTGCGACACTGCCCTCAGCTGGGATGGGTGGACATCTTCACGTGCGGGATTCCCGCTTCCAGGTATTGCTCTCCCACCCGAATGAATCCGAATCGCTCATACCATTTTTCGAGGTGTGCTTGCGCGGACATCTCGACCACCCCGGGGTACGCCTTCAGCGCGGCCTCGACGAGCTGCCCGGCATAACCGCGCCCACGCCCCGCAGCCGCAGTTGCGACGCGGCCGATGTGGACCGAATCGTCGACGAGCACTCGGAGAGTGGCCAACACCTCACTGTTCTCGTCCTGGACCCAGAACAGCTCCGTCGTCGGAAGTAGGTCCGCGCCATCGAGTTCGGCCTCGTCGACGATCTTCTGTTCGTGCACGAATACCGCGACCCGCAGCGCCATGATGCGATACAGGGTGCTCGGGTCGACGCGCGAGAGCGGTGCGTGATGGAGGGTGGTCATCGGGTCCGTTTCGTCGTTTCGGCTTCGGGATTCACACCGCGAGCGGCACAACGGTTCCCGGCGGTACGTCGTTGTATCGGGCCGTGATCTTGTTCAGTTCCAGCTGGTAGTACAGGGACTGCAGGCCGAAGACGAACGTGAGCAGAAGTCCGACGACCGAGCTGCACGTCGGCTGAAGGCCGGCTGCGCGTTGGGCGTCGGCGATGCGGTTTCCGGTGTTGTAGTAGCTGATCAACGGCGCGATGATGGTCCAGCCGAGGAGGAGCAGAACCAGCAGTGGGCCGACGACCGGCGGGTCGACCTTGCGTCGGTCGAAGTCCGCCATCTCACGGTGGATGAGGTAGTACCAGACGAAGTGGTAGATGCCGAGAGTGATGAGCGGCAACAGAATCCAGACCACAACGGGATTTCGCCGCTTCATAGCGCTACCTTGGGCAACCGGACCGGTCATGACGCTCCCCCCCACCTTGTCGGACACGACAGACGCCGCATGTCCGTGGACCGCACGATTCTCCCACGTCGGTGGGTCCGTACGCGAGGTCTCGCTCCGTGCGGGAACACTCCGCACGGTCACTACACGAGCATGCGGTCGATAGAACGGATCAGCGGTCGATTCAGATCGACGATGCTTGGTTGGAACCTCACTGCTCGGGGGATCATGTGTTGGTGGACGACGACGATGTTCTGGCGGTGTTTCGGCATGCATTCGACTGCGCGCGCAGCGGTGACGCCTCGTGGTTGCAGTCGTTCTTCGAGGCCGGAGGATCCGTCGACCTGACCAACGACAAGGGCGACACACTGCTGATTCTGGCGGCGTATCACGTACAACCGGGTGCGGTGAGCACGCTGCTCACGCTGGGGGCTGCGGTGGATCGCGTGAACGACAACGGCCAGACAGCATTGGCGGCCGCGGTGTTTCGTCGGTCGACGCCAATTGTGCGGATGTTGCTGGAGGCAGGCGCGGACCCCGCAGCCGGAGCTCGATCGGCACACGCAATCGCCCAGTACTTCGAGTTGGACGACATGGCAGCGATGCTGACCGAGCCCCAGTCGGGGTAGCCCTACTCCCTGGCCTTGGCCTTGGCTGCCCGCTTACGAGCAGGCTTGTCGGGGACTGCAGGCGGGATGTTCGACGCCATCACCGCGGGGGCACGATCCCAGGCTCGGTGCAGTCCGACCGCAGCGAACAATGCGTCGTTGAACGCTTTCACCGCTGTCTCGCCGATGACGACGCCTGCGTCGTCGGCACCGATTCCGGCCTGCTCGAGCAGTGCCGCTCCGTCGCCCCAGGCACCCATCGCTTTGCAATGACGGAATGCTTCCTGCAGCAACAGGATCAGCTTGATGTCGTTCGTCGGCGTCGTTCCGCCCGCGACGACGAAGGCGTCGAACTCGATCGAACGAACTGTCAGGAATGTTCGCTCGACCACCTGAGTGCGCATGCCTTTGCCGAGGATGCCGCCGGCCGCAGCGATGACGTGCACTGTGGCACCGCGGCGCGCGGCTGCCGTCCGTAGCTTGCCGATTCCGGACAGGTCCGATCCGGCGTCGGCGATGACGCCGATCTTGCGTCCGGCAATCGGTCCCGGAGCCTCGACGATCTGAGACAGTGCGGGGGAGAGCAATACGTCCTCAGCGGGTGTGCCGACGGGTGCAGGCAGGCCGAGACCGGCGGCGACGCGCTCGCACAGATCGGCGTCGACGTTCGAAAGAACCTCGAGTTCACGTTCCTTGATCGATTGCTCGAACACTTTGCCCAGCTCGAACGTGAATGCCTCGACGAGGTGATCCTGCTCGACGGCACTGAGGCTGCGATAGAACATGGTGGGCTGAGTGAAGTGATCGTCGAAGGATGCGGGGTTCGCTCGTACCGCGCGGCCCTCGATGAGGCGTTCAGTTTGCACGTAACCGTGGTCCTTCTCACCTGCTACCGCTGGTTCTCCGTCGTCGACCGAGTTGCTGAGGTACGGGGCAAGGCCGGTGTGAACGGCGGTCTGGTGCATACCGTCTCGCAGCATGTCGTTGACAGGTGCATGCGGTCGATTGATCGGCAGTTGCGAGAAATTGGGGCCGCCGAGACGCGTGATCTGGGTGTCCAGGTAAGAGAACAGACGCGCCTGCATCAGCGGGTCGTTGGTGACTTCGATGCCCGGCACCAGGTGGCCCGTGTGGAACGCGACTTGCTCGGTTTCGGCGAAGTAGTCCGTGGGGTTCGCGTCGAGGGTGAGCTTGCCGATGGGTTGCACCGGAACCAGTTCTTCGGGAACGATTTTCGTGGGATCGAGCAGATCGATACCCTCGTAGGTCTCGGTGCCGTCGTCGGGCATGACCTGGATTCCGAATTCGTATTCCAGTGGGGCACCGGCCTTGATGCCGTCGGACATGTCGCGTCGATGGAAGTCCGGATCGACGCCCGCGGCGATCTGGGCTTCCTCCCACACCAGTGAATGCACTCCGGCGAGCGGCTTCCAATGAAATTTCACGAGCCTGGTCTCGCCGTTCTCGGCCACGAGGCGGAACGTGTGGACGCCGAAGCCTTCCATCGTGCGATACGAGCGCGGGATACCTCGATCGCTCATGTTCCACATGACGTGGTGAGTTGCCTCGGTGTGCAGCGAGACGAAGTCCCAGAACGAGTCGTGTGCCGACTGAGCCTGCGGCAGTTCGATATCGGGCTGCGGTTTGCCGGCGTGAATGATGTCCGGGAACTTGATGCCGTCCTGGATGAAGAATACGGGCATGTTGTTTCCGACCAGGTCGAAGGTTCCTTCGTCGGTGTAGAACTTGACCGCGAAACCGCGGGTGTCGCGGACTGTGTCGGCGGAACCACGCGATCCGAGAACGGTCGAGAATCGCACGAAAACCGGTGTCCGCTTACCCTTCTGGGCGAGAAATCCTGCCTTGGTCACGGTCTTCGCCGACCCGTAGGACTCGAACGTTCCATGTGCGGCGGCGCCGCGTGCGTGCACGACGCGCTCCGGAATTCGCTCGTGGTCGAAGTGGGTTATCTTCTCGCGAAGATGGAAGTCCTCGAGCAACGTCGGGCCTCGATTGCCCGCCTTGAGCGAATGATCGGTGTCGGGTAGACGCACGCCTTGCGCAGTGGTCAGGAAATCACCGGTTTGGGCTCTCGTATCGCGAGCTCCGGTCGGGCCGTTGGGTGCCGGCGACGATTGATCCGGGCGAGGGATGGGTGGCATGTTCGGCCTTCTTTCGTTGTTGGAGCTGTCAACTCGGACGTTCGTGGTCGATGGACGGTGGGCTTCGATGTCACGCGCTCCCCGGGTCGTCGTAGAACAAGCCGTCTCCGCGGACGATGTCGAACGCGAGGGAGGAGATCGAGCGGGCATCGGCGTAGGCACGGGCACGCAGCCGCGCGGTTGCCTCGTCGAGCGACACATGCAGACGTTCGGCCAACACACCGACTGCGATGTTGATGTCGGACCGAGCGAAGCGGAATGGGCCGTCGGGTGGGCGAAGTATCGACTCGTCGAAGAAGTCCGGTCGGGCTGCGACTTCACTGACGACGATGTCACCGAGGGTCGAGGCTGCGGCCTGGGCAGCAGTGATCTGTTGTGCCGTCATAGTTCCGGACTTCTGGGTGTACAGCTCGAGGACGCCGAGTCGAGCACCGCCACTGAACAATGGGAACGCGTACACCCCATGCACGCCGAGCTCCTGAAGAACTTCCGACGCGAACGATGGCCATCCCGTGGAATCGGGCCGGTGACCGATGTTCGGGTGCAGTTGCGGCACCCCGGTGACGAAGGCATCGATACAGGGGCCCTCGCCGGTGGTGAATTGGAGTTCGTCGATCCGGGCAGCTTCGGAGTTCGTGGCGTACAGCAGATCCCGAGAATCGGCATCGTCGGTGAGGATGGCGACCGCGGCTCCGTCCACGCCGGCCTCTGTCACGCACCGCTTGCTGACTCGTACGACCCCCTCCAAGTGGTGTCCGTACATCGATGCGCTGAAGCTATCGGAGTCCGGGGCGTGGGCGCGTCGGGACTCTTCCGTATTTTCTTCCTCGGCCACGTTGCCCTGCCTCTCTGTGTCATTCGAACCGCCACACCGAATCAGCGCACCACGCGGAACTGTTTCATCGATCGGTCGGTGGCGTCCGGGATGTTCACGGAGTCCGGTTGTGTTCCTCCCGCAATTTGCGACCCTCTTCGACAGCCTGCGCATCCTTTTCGTCGTTCTTGTCCGATACCCGGGTATCGCGGGGCGGCAGTTGCAGGCGTTCTTCGGCGACGATGCCGGCCTGGAGTTGGCGGCCGCGTTCGAGTTCGGAGTCCAGTTCGGCACCGAACAGCAAGGCCAAGTTGGTGATCCACAGCCACAGCAGGAACACGATGGCTCCGGCAAGGGAGCCGTAGGTCTTGTTGTAGCTGGAGAAGTTGGCGACATAGAAGCCGAATGCGACGGTGGCGAGAATCCATACGATGATGCCGACCGCGGCACCGGAACTGATCCATTTGAACTTGGGCTGCTGCACGTTCGGCGTTGCGTAGTACAGAATCGCGACCGCGAGTACAACCACGATCAGGACGAGCGGCCACCGTGCGATGTTCCAGATCGTCAGTGCGGTGTCGCCCAGCCCGACGGCGTCGCCCACAGCTTTGGCCACGGGGCCGCTGATGGCCAGCATGACGGCGGCGAGCGCAATCAGGGTCAAGGCGATGAGCGTGACCAGAAGCATGACGGGGCGCAGCTTCCAGATGGGCCGTCCCTCGTCCACCTCGTACATGCGGTTCATCGCGCGGCCGAATGCGCCGACGTAGCCGGACGCAGACCACAGTGCGCCTGCGATACCGATAATCAACGCGAATCCGGCAGTGGGCGCCTGGACGAGCTGTTCGATGGTCGGACGCAACGTGTCGACAGCGGATTGCGGGCCGAGATCGCCGACGATCTGCAGCACACCGTCGACCGTGGCCTGTCCCTGGCCGAACACACCCAGCAACGACACGATGGCCAGGATCGCGGGGAAGAGCGAGAGCACGGCGTAGTAGGTCAACGCGGCTGCGAGGTCGGTGCACTGATCCCGGGAGAACTCACGGGCAGTCTTCTTCAGAACATAGATCCACGACGGCTTGGTCAGATCGGCGGGAGAGTCCGCTTTGCGCGGATCGTCCGGATCTGCCTCGGTGGGTGCTGGTGATGCTGCTGAGTCGGCCATGGCGATCGCATACCCGGGGTTTTTCGGTGGAAACCGGGAAATGCGACCGCCATGACGGTCGTTCGATTCGGCCGTCAGTTCACTTCGTTGCGCTCGTGCTCGGTACGCGCGTCGAGGTCGTTGTCGTCGAGATGCTTCGGCGTCTTGGCGTGCTCTTTGTGGTCGGGGTGAGCTTCCTCGGTGGGGATCATGACGTCGTCGAGGGTCGGTTCGTTGTTTTCAGTCATGGTTATTCGATGCCCGGGAGGTTGGCGGCTCAAACTCGTGAATCACGTCGGTTTCGATCGACGCACACGAGGGCACTTCGACTGGGGGCGATCACCGGAGGTAGAAGATGCGAACAGTCGTCGTCGGAGCAACCGGAAATGCCGGCACGGCCCTGCTGCGAGCGTTGGCACGGGATTGTCCGAACGATTCGGTTGTGGGGGTCGCGCGGCGTCCACCGGAGACCGAATCTCCGTTCCCGACAATGGAGTGGGTATCGCTGGACGTGACGGCCGCCGACGCCGCGGATCGCCTGCGCGCGGTGATGCGTGATGCAGATGCAGTCGTTCACTTGGCCATCGCTTTTCAGCCGATGCGGGAGCGCTCGTATCTACGGGCAGTCAATGTCGACGCAGTGCGCACGGTGGCAACTGCCTGTGCGGACGCCGGAGTTCCTCATCTGGTGCACATGTCTTCCGGCGGGGTGTACGCACCGGGGTCGTACGGCGAGAAGGTGGACGAGTCGTGGCCGAGAACGGGGGTGTCTTCGTCGACGTACAGCATGGACAAGGCTGCCGCCGAGGATGTGCTCGATGAGTTCGAGGCAGCGCATCCTGATGTCGCGGTCGCTCGAATCAGGCCGGGCCTGATCGGGCAGTACGAGTTCGGAAGTGCGCTGTTGCGTTACGCCCTACCCGATCTCGTGCCGTCGGCAATCGTCGATCATCTTCCGATCCTGCCCATCGACAGGTCGTTCGCTGTTCCGGCCGCACACAGCGACGATGTCGCCGATGCCATCGTGCGAGTGCTGGATAGGCGTGCAACCGGGCCCTACAACCTCGGCGGCCCGACGCCCGTGCGAGCCCACGACGTGGCCGACGCGTTCGGTGCCCGCATCGTGCCTGTGCCCTCTCGGGTGTTGTCCGCTGCTGCGCGCCTCGGCTTCGAGACCCACGTGTCCGCAGTGCATCACGGTTGGGTCGATCTCGCGTTCGCCACCCCGATGTTGAACACCGACCGCGCTCGACGGGACCTGGACTGGACTCCGCGAATCGATGGTCCGGACGTGGTCCGAGAGGTCATTCGGGGTATGCGCGACAACGCGGGTGCGTCCACCACGTCCCTGCGCTCGCGTACTGCGAAGGACCGCTTGCGAGCATTCGGTCGTCGAGGATTCATTTCTCGCGCGAAAAGGCCGTGAACACGACATGTTCGGCGCCGGGGCAGGTGTAAATTCCCGCCCATGGCATGTCGAATCAGCGAATTGGTACTCGAAGGTTGCGATCCCGAGGCCTTGGCATCGTTCTGGTGTGAGGTGTTGGACTTCGTCGTATTGGACAGGGAGGGTGACGGTTCCGTCGAGATCGGTGCGCGCGACGGTTTCGGCGGCTCGCAGCCGACCATCATCTTCATCCCCAGTGAGAATCCCGAGCCGGCGAAACCTCGACTGCACATCGACGTCAATGCAACCGATCGAGATCAGGACGCCGAGCTCGAACGACTGCTCACTCTCGGTGCCCGACGAGTGGATATCGGCCAAACCGGCCAGGAATCGTGGCACGTGCTGGCGGATCCGGAAGGCAACGAATTCTGTTTGCTGCGTCCAAGACTCAGTCCTGTGTGACGGTACTGTCCTGGCGGTGATCGGCACCCGTCGACCGTCTGGACCAGTAGCTGGCCAGCAGCGATCCGGATACGTTGTGCCACACCGAGAAGATCGCCGCGGGGAGTGCTGCAGCGGGTGAGAAGTGTACCGAGGCCAGTGCCGCTGCCAAGCCCGAGTTCTGCATACCGACTTCGATGCTGATCGCACGACGGCTGGCGACATCGAGTCCGCATGCCCTACCGATTCCGTAGCCCACCGCGAGGCCCAGCGAGTTGTGCAGCACGACGGCAACGACGATGAGGGCACCGATCGACAGCAGGGTCGGCGCGCTGGCGGACACCACGAGGACAACCACAGCGGTGATTCCGGCGACCGAGACGAGCGGCAAGGCGTCGAGCATACGATCGATGATCCTCGGGAACAGAAGTCGCAGTACAACTCCCAGTACGACGGGTACCAGCACGATCTGCAGGATCGAGACGAACAATCCGCCTGCGTCGACCGGCAGGTATTCGCCGGCGAGCCATAGAACCAGCAGTGGTGTGAGTATGGGCGCGAGGAGTGTGGACACCGACGTCATCGCCACCGACAGTGCGGTGTCACCCTTGGCGAGGTAGACCATCACGTTCGACGCCGTACCTCCGGGGGCGGAGCCGACCAGCACCATCCCGGCAGTGAGCGCAGCGGACAGACCCAGGACATTCGCGATACCGAGACCGAGGAGCGGCATCGCGATGAACTGCGCTGCGACGCCGAGCAGCAGTGCCCATGGGCGGCGTGCCACCACGGCGAAGTCGGAGAGCCGCAACGTCATTCCCATGCCGAGCATGATGATCGACAACAACCACGGAACCGCGGGTGTCCCGCCGCTGAACGTGTCGGGCGTGATTAAGGCCAGAGCACCCGCCGCGACGACGATCAGGGCAAACCATTTGCCGGTGAATTCGCTGACGGTCTTCAGCTGGGGCATGTGGAGACTCCAAAGGTGGTGGTCGAGGCGTCGGGAAGTCTAGCCCGATTCTGTACTCGGACTGTTCCAGTAGCCGAAAAGCCTTAGCTGGCCGGTGCTCACGTCGGAGGGGCGATGGTCGTCGACAACTCCAGTAGATGTGTGCGGGTGAGCGTGTGAGCGCGGTGCTCGTCGCGTGCGGCGATTGCCTCGACGACGTGTGTGTGGGCGTCGTGGTCTGCGTCCTCTCCGAACGCGCCCTTGATCTTCAGCATGTCGATCATGGCGGTCCGTAGCCGTGGTGCCATGGAGTCGAAGAGTTCGAGCAGGATGTCGTTGTGCGACGCGACCACGATGGCGCGGTGAAAAGCCATGTCCGCCTCCACCAGATCGACCGCGTCGGCGCGGGCGGTGTTGCGTAGCTCGAGTGAGCGACGGATGGCGTCGAGGTCGGTGGGGGTGCGTCGGACCGCGGCGAGAGCTGCCGCCTCACCTTCGATGGCGAGGCGGGCCTCGAGGACGACGGTGATGTGTGAGCGCTGGAGAACTCTGTCCCAGTCCGTCCGCGCCTCGTCGAGCGATTCGACGAAGACTCCGGATCCCTGCCGGGTGACGAGAATTCCGCGCCCCGCCAGTTGTCTGATGGCCTCGCGCATCGTCGATCGGCCGACGTCGAACATGGGGGCAAGGGTCGTTTCACCTGGCAGTTTGGTGCCGACCGGCCACTCACCGGACTGAATTTTGGCATGCAACAGTTCGGCGGCCTGATCGGCCAACGAGGTTCGGCGTATCGCGGTCACAGTCGAAGAATACTCCTCAGCTTGTCTGAGGAGTGGTGCTACATTGCTCGTATGCGCACAGATTTCCCCACTCTGTCCACTCCCGCCGGACCCGTTCCCGCCGGCGCGCCCACCTGGAATCGGCAGCGGCACTCCCAGATGCCGTCGCATCGTTACCGTGACGTCTACGCCAAGGTCGACATTCCGCTGACCCGGCGTCGCTGGCCGGAGCGACGGTTGACCGAGGCGCCGCTGTGGGTGCCGGTCGATCTGCGCGACGGCAACCAAGCTTGCCCGAGCCGATGGATCCTGCCCGCAAAAAACAGTTCTTCGAGTTGATGGTTGCGATGGGCTACAAGGAAATCGAAGTCGGGTATCCCTCGGCATCGCAGACCGATTTCGATTTCGTGCGGCTGCTGGCACACACCGATCTGGCACCCGACGACGTCACCGTGGTCGTCTTCACCCCGGCTCGACGCGACCTGATCGAGCGAACCGTGGAGTCGATCCGCGGAATCACCAACGACGTCGTGATCCACATGTACACCGCCACGGCTCCTACGTGGCGCGAGGTCGTGCTCGGCCGGGAGGCCAACGAGCTTCGCTCACTGATACTTTCGGGCGCAGCCGACGTTCTCGAACTTGCCGGCGACCTGCCCAACGTGCGATTCGAGTTCTCACCCGAGGTCTTCAATCTCACCGAACCCGACTACGTCCTCGATGTCTGCGATGCAGTGACGATTCTGTGGGACGCGACGCAGCAGCGGCCGGTCATCCTGAATTTGCCTGCCACAGTGGAGGTCGCGACGCCGAATGTCTACGCGGACCAGATCGAGTACATGAACGACAACCTTGCGCGACGAGACAGCGTGATCCTGTCGGTGCATCCACACAACGACCGCGGGACCGGCATTGCCTGCGCCGAGCTTGCTGTCCTGGCCGGAGCGCAGCGGGTGGAGGGCTGCGTATTCGGCAACGGCGAGCGAACCGGAAACGTCGACATCGCCACTCTCGCATTGAATTTGCACGCTCAGGGTGTCGATCCGATGATCGACTTCTCCGACATCGATCAGATTCGACGCACCGTCGAATACTGCAACCAGCTAGAGGCCCACCCGCGGCATCCGTATGTCGGCGACCTCGTACACACCGCCTTCAGCGGTACGCACCAGGACGCCATCAAGAAGGGTTTCGTCGAGCATCGCGCTCGGGCGCTGAGCGAAGGCCGTTCCGAGCGGGACATCGAATGGCGGGTGCCGTACTTGCCGATAGACCCCGACGACATCGGTCGCTCGTACGACGCGGTCATTCGCGTCAATTCGCAATCGGGTAAGGGAGGAATCGCGTATCTCCTCGAAACCAACTACGGCATCGAACTTCCGCGTCGCCTGCAAATCGACCTCGCCCGGCACGTGCAGGCCCGGACGGATTCGATCGGCACCGAACTGTCGGCAGAGCAACTCTGGGACGTCTTCCAGGAGGTGTACATCGGTGTCGCCGAACCCGACGTAACCCTGATCGGTTTCGACTCTCACGACGACGACGGGTCCGCCGACACCTGCATCACGTTGAAGATCGACGGCACGTCCTTCGAGACTTCACACACGGGAGTCGGACCCGTCGAGGCGCTCGTCGACGCGTTGTCTGCTCATGGCAGGCACGTGGACATCCTCGGTCTGACGCAGACGAGTGTGCGAGCCGGCAACGACAGTGATGCGGTGTCGATGCTCGAATATCGCACTGCCACCGGGTCTCGATGGGCGGCAGGGATCGATCGCTCCGTTCTGTCCGCCACCCTCGACGCAGTCCTTCGTGCCGCCGGCTCGGCGACCCAGCGGGACTACGTGCTCGGTAGCGATCGGCGTCCGCCGCATGTCGGTGGCTGATCAGTGCAGCATGTCGAGTATTCGAGGTAGGGCGTCGTCGACGGTTGCGGCAATGACGTCGTAATGAGTGGCACCGGGCACGGGCAGGTAGGCCACGTCGCGGACGCCCTGTGCCACCAGTTCCGCAGCGAGGGCGGTCGTCAGAGCCGGCGGCACAACGGTATCGGCCAGCCCCTGCTCGATGGTCACCGGCCGTGTGTAACCGGTGGTCGGCACGGATAGGTAGTCGCGGATAGCTGAGGTCATGGCGGGGTCGGAGAGCGATCGAGCGAGGAGCTGTTGTGGTGCAACGGCACTGGCCTTCTGTCGTAGGTCGCTGATGCAATTGTCCTCTGCATGCGCCAGGTAGTCGCGCCCCAGTTCGCTGAGATAGCTGTTCACGTCGAGATCCGGCCGAGAATCCCTGAGCCCGTACAGGACGTAGATCAGGGTGGCCGTGATGTTGTCGAGAGGTGCGATTCGGGGAGTGGTGGGTGAGAGCAGTGGAAGGACGGCTTCGAGGTTCGACGACGGTGCAAACGACATCACCCCGCGAAAATCCGACCGTTCTCCGTAGATGTCGGCGCGAGCCCCGGTGGTGAGTGCTGCTGCGCCGCCCTGAGAGTGTCCGGCGGCAACCCAGGTGCGCGACAGCTCGGGAAGTTCGTCTGCGGCAGCGCTGACGATGTCGGTGACGGCGTTCGCCTCCGAAATGCTGTTCAGGTAGTGGTGAACGTCGGTGGTTCCGAGTCCGATGTAATCCGTCGAGACAACGGCCGTGCCGCTTCGTAGCAGCTGGGTGAGCAGGGGCTTGGACAGCTCGACGGCCATGGGGTCCTCGGCAGCACCGTCGTCGAGTGCTGTGCTCAGGGCGCATGAATCACCCACGCCGACGGTCCCTTTGGCCCACGACACGACCGGCCATCCTCCCGGTGGTGGTGTGCCGGAGGGGAGGTAGACCTGTCCGTGGGCAATCGCGGGACGGCCGTGCTCGTCGGTGGTTGCGTAGGACAGTGCGTAACCCGCTGCGGCACCGTCGATCAGCCGCGGAAGCACATCGATGGACGTTGCCGGTGCCGCGTCGGCGATGGGGGTGAGAAGTCCCGCGCCGCCCAACACTGCCACCGCTGCAGGCAGAATCAAAATGGTGCGAATCTTCATGGCTTCCTTCGGTTCGACCGTCCATGGCGACGTTCTGCCCGAACCCGCCCCGCAGGCAGAGTACACAGGGGCGCAGCTGAAACTGGTCTGAATAGAACGAGACCAATCGGACTTGTTCTGGCAGAATCGACAACTACGCCGGGGTGCGGCCGCAACCGAAGGACGACCAACACATGACGTCACCGTGAACAAGCTATCGACGGTGACACTGCTGATCCTGTTGGGTGCAGCCGGAACGTTCAACGGAATGTCGTTGACCTCAGACCCCACCGGGCGGTCACTCGGCTTGGATGTCGACATGCTCCCCGCGTGGCATACCTGGGACTACCGCATCTCCGGGCTGTTCGTGCTGATCTTTCTCGGACTCGGATCGTTGATCTCGGTTGCTGCTGTGCTCGTCGATGCATACGACGCTCCGACGTGTGTCGTGTTCGTGGGGTTGGTGACCATCGGGTGGGTGGTGTGGCAGATCCTCGTACTCGATATCGACGCGCCCCGCGCCCAAATCCCCCTCACCCTGTTGGGGGTCGCGTTGACCATCCTCGCGATCGGCCAATTCCGCGCGCGTGCCCGCGACCGCAGCCGGCAGTAGTTACAAGCCGACTGATCCGAGGAGCGCGTCTTCCGGATCGACGACCGCCACGACGGCAGCGACGAAGAGCAGCGCCATCCCGATCGTCATCAGTGCGCCGAGTGACCCGAGGGTGGCGAACATTCGACGGTGGGGGCGATCTGTCGTGTCCGCCGATCTGTAGCGTCGGAACGCGATTGCGGTTCCGGGACCGATAGCTCCGATCACCACACCCGTCGCGACGATCACCGCCCAGTTGTAATGCTCGACCTGCGTGAGCAGCTCGAGCAGAGGCGGCCTCGTATCTCCGCTCCGCACACCGCTCTCGATCAGTGACTGCGCTGTCTTCCCGTCCGCATTGTCATCGGAGAGCATCGGAAGCAGTGCGACGACGGGAGCGACCGTCGACTGGATGTTGATCACGGCCACGAGCACCGAAAACAGTGACAGCACGGTCGAAGTACTCGCAGCGATCACGTAGCCCATGCCGGCAGTCAGGGATCGCCTCCACAGCGTCGCTGCCAGCAGGCCCAGAACGGCGGTCAGCAGTACCGAGATGACGATCTTGATGGCGTGCCACGCGAACCAGTAGTCCACCATCTCCTCCAACCCGGGAGGAAAGGTGCGAGCACCGCTGCCCCAGTACTCGACCAATCCACGGCCGAGCAGCTCGCTCATGGCGGACTGATCCTGGAACTGGGGATAACTTCCGCGCAGCAGAGCGGCCGGTCCGAGAATGAACGCGGCTACCAATAATGCCCCTGCACAGGCCAACAGAACGATCGACCAGCGGCCGCGGTGGATGGGCTTACTCATTGGGTGATTCACGGACGAGAGTCAATCATCGAGGGGCCGGGCGCACATCACTCTGTAGGACTGGATCGAGGAGCAGCGAGCCACCGATTGTCCCGAACTCCACCGAAACGGCGGCCTGTGGTCCATACTCTCGCTATGGTCAATGTAAGTGTGACGACGAGTTACGTCATTGCTCAGTCGGAAAGCGGAGGCGCGGCGCTGGACCAGGTCTTCGGTATGACGGCAGCCGCGGCCGTCGTGTCGTTGTTTCTGCTGTACCTGGCATTCATGCACCGCACTCGCCGCATCACGTGGTTGGCAAGGCTGGCGGACTACGCGGGATCGAAACTGAACTTGCCCGGTTGGGCTGCGCTGCCTTTGGTCCTGTTCGTCTCGACGATCCTGACGGCATTCTTCGGGTTCATCTGGGACGTGAGCCTGCACATCGGACGAGGGCGCGACGAGGGACCATTGGCCAACCCGGCCCACTACTTCATCCTGGTCGGCTTGTTCTTCCTGTTCATCGCGGGCGCGCTGGCGATCATCCTGCCGCTCGACGAGAAGCCCGGTCGTGCGGCCGTCAAGATCACCCGCACCTGGTATGCGCCCACGGGTGGTCTGCTGATCGCGGGCAGTGGACTGTATGCGCTCATCGGTTTTCCGTTGGACGACATCTGGCACCGCATCTTCGGCCAGGACGTCACGCTGTGGGGCCCGACGCACCTGATGCTGATCGGCGGTGCCGGACTGTCTCTGATCGGCGTCCTGCTGCTCGAGCAAGAAGGCAGACTGGCGCTCGCCGCAGCACGGCAGACCTCCCCCGACGAGGTGGACGAGACTGCGCAGGGGCCCAGACGCTCGGTGTTGTCCTGGGTTCTCAAGGCCAGCGCCTTCGGTGGTCTCCTCATCGGACTGTCGGTGTTCCAGATCGAATTCGACTTCGGAGTCGAGCAGTTCCGGTTGGTGTTCCAACCGATGCTCATCGTCGGTGCCGGCGCGTTCGCGCTCGTCGCCGCACGACTTGTCGTGGGACGGGGCGCGACTCTGTTCGTCGTCGCATTCGCCGCCGTCATTCGTGAGCTGACGGCATTCGTCGTCGGTCCCGTTCTGGGTGAACCGCACAACGTCTTCGCGCTGTTCCTCGGGATCGCGGTGGTGGTCGAACTCGTCGGTCTCACTCCGCTCGTGGTGCACAGACTTCGATTCGGAATGCTCGCTGGATTCGCTGCCGCAACCGTGGGCCTGTGGCTCGAATCGTTGTGGATCGACGCGGTATTCGTGTATCCGTGGCCGACGTCGATGTGGGTCGAGGCGCTTGCGATGGCAGTACCTGTCGGCGTCATGTGTGGGCTGACGGCGGGACTGTTCGCGCAACTGCTCAGCGGGGACGGGCTGCCGGCACCTGCCGTCCGGCGCACGATCGTCGTCGCGTTGGTACTCGTACTCGGCGGCGCGACAGCCAACGGTTTGATGATCGATGTACCGGAAAACGCAACGGCGACGGTCACTCTCGCCGATGCCGCACCACAGGACGGTGGCCGGATGGTGACGGCGACGGTCCGACTCGATCCAGCCGATCTGGTGTCCGACGACCCCGAGTGGGTGGCGATCCTGGCATGGCAGGGAGCCGGCGATACTCTGCGTGGTCTGGTCGTCGATCGTCTCGAACGAACCGGGCCCGGCATGTACCAGTCGACCCGTCCGGTACCGGCGCACGGAACGTGGAAGACGTTCCTGCGTATCCAGGACGGTCGAAGGTTGACCGGAACGCCGATCTTCATGGCGGCCGATCCCGGCATCGGCGCATCCGAGGTCTCGGCCGACGCCCAGTTCACACGGCAGCTGCAGAGCGAGACCGCTCTGCTGCAGCGTGAGCGGAGCTTCGATCACCCGGCGTGGCTGTTCGGTGCCGCATCACTGGTTGTGCTCGTCTGCACTCTGGCATTGATCTGGGCTCTGTCGTGGGGCGCAGTGCGCATCAGTACCGAGACCCCGGGAGCATCGGTATCCCGCAGGACGCTGGATTCGAGCTCCGTATGACGGCAGCATCCGACGTCGTCTATCTCGCCGATCACTCTGTGGTGCTGGCCATTCCGGCAGTCGCGCCTGCGTTGATCATCGTGGCCGCGGTGCTGTACGTCGTCAGGAAGGACCGCCGGGCGGAGCGCGCAGAGAAACTCGAACAAGAAGGAGAGCACTGACATGGGACTGTCGCCACTGCGGGCAGCGATCATCGGATGTGCAGCGGTGGCGTTGGTGGCCGGCTGCGGATCGTCGTCCGGCGGTACCTCTCCCACCACAGCAGAACCGGTGCCCAGCACCGACTCCACCCCGCCGGTCTCCGCGCAGCTCGATAGCCTGCGGATGAATGTCTCGATCGTCGGCGACACGGTCGAACCGACCAATCAACGCCTCGACGCGTCTGTGGGGCAGACGATTTCGATGTCGATCACCAGTGATGTCACCGACGAACTGCACGTGCATTCGGTTCCCGAGCACACCTTCGAGATCGAGCCGGGTAAAGATCAGCTGTTCACGTTCACCGTCGACGTGCCCGGACAGGTGGATGTCGAACTGCACCACAGCGATCGCACTGTCGCAACGCTCGTCGTTCGTCCGTGATTCTCGCCCACGGCCTCGGCGGGTCGACCGATCTGCCGATCCCGGTCACCTACGCCCTGATCGGAGGGGCATGGGCGCTGGCGGCGTCGTTCGTGCTGCTGTTGTTCGCATGGCGTCGCCCCAGACTCGACCCCACACGTTTCGTCGTGGCGTTGCCGCGCACGACGGTGGTGGCCGATTCGGCGGTGGTCCGGGGGCTCGTCGGGACCTTGTCGGTGTTGCTGGCGGGCACTGTCGCCGCAGCATCGGTGTGGGGGCCACAGGATTCCAGCAACGCGTTGCTCGGCACCTTCTACGTTTTGGTGTGGGTGGGCATCGTTCCGGCGTCACTGTTGGTCGGGCCGTTCTGGCGAATCGTGTCTCCGATGCGGGCACTACACCGCGTCGTGTGCGGTCTGTTGCGTCGTCCGACGTCGTCGGCGATAGTCGCCTATCGTCGTGAATGGGGCTGCGTACCAGCCGTTGTCGGACTCTTCGCGTTCGTCTGGCTCGAACTGGCCTCACCCGACTCGGGCTCGGTACCGGCTGTTCGTCTGTGGTGCGGGGTGTACGTCGTGGTGATGGCAGTCGGTGCGGCGATCTTCGGCGACGAATGGTTCTCTCGTGCAGACCCTTTCGAGGTGTACAGCGACACGGTATCTCGGTTGTCTCCACTCACCCGAGATGCCGCGTCCGGCCTTCTGGCGCTGCGGTCACCGCTCGACGGTGCGGTGAGCCTGCCGGTGCAGCGGGGCACGGTGGCCGTGCTCGCCGTTCTGCTCGGGTCCACCGCCTTCGACAGTATCGGGCAGATACCGGCATGGCGTTCGTTGGTCGACGAATCCGCTCTCGGATCGCTGCCGACGAGAACTCTGGGGTTGATTGCCGTGATCTGCGTTGTCGGCGCGGCGTTCTGGAGTGCGGCCCGTGCCACCGGGGGAGTGTCGCGTAGTCGTCGCTCCGCGCTACCCGGCCTGCTCGCCCATTCCCTGATCCCGATCGTGGTGGGTTACATGACGGCTCACTACCTCACGTACTTCGTCGAAAAGGGCCAGCAGACAATCATTTCGCTGTCGGATCCACTCGGCAACAGCGCGAATGTACTGGGGCTGCGGGATGCATCGGTCTCCTACGTCCTGTCCAACCACCCGTCGGTTGTCGCCGGCATCGCCGTCCTGGCGGTCGTGGTGGGGCACCTGGTGGGTATCACCCTCGCCCACGACGCCTCGCTGCGAACTCTGCCGAAAGAGCACGCGGCTACCGGTCAGCTCGCCATGATGGTCGTGATGGTGCTCTACACATTCGGTGGATTGTTCCTGCTGTTCGGTGCGTGATCGGGCCGCCCGCGCCGGACCCTGACAATCGTCACCGCTGCCAACACCAACCCTGCGAGTGTCATGAAGTCGGACTCGGTGAGACCCCGTTCTGCATCGACCACGTACAACGTTCTACCTTCGATGGGGGCGTTGAAGAACAGCCACAGCACCGAGACGACACTCAGCGATATCGCCGCGGGCCACGACGGCCTGGCCAGAGACCAAGCTGCTGAGGCGAACACGGCGTTCATCAGAACGAGGGCATGGAACGGATCGATAGATGGCACCGGTACATCATGACGGAGCGCGTGACAGACGACGACATCCTGAGCTCAGCGTTCACCGCGACAGAAAACCCGCGCTTCGGGATCTGCCGAGGGGTCGGGCGTCAAGTCGGCACAGTCCTTCATGACGGGCAGGCCCTGATAGTCGGCCAGTTGCGGACATATGTATGCCAGTGCCGAATAGACGAGAAGATCGAACTGAGCCACCTGATCGCTAGGCATCGGCGGGGCCGCACGGTCGATCGGATGCAGTTGTTCCCACATCTGCGGAACTCCGGAACCGGCGATCGAGTTGCACGTTGCTCGTCCGTACTGTGCAACCTGGCCTCGGAGGGCGCGGAACTCGACTCCCGAGTGCAGCGACCCGTCATTGATGGGAAGGCCGCACACTGCACGTGAGAAAGCTGCATCTCCGCCGATCGGAACTTCGTCGTTCGGTCCTAGTTGCCACTCCGTGCGCTTGTCCTCGGCGAGTTGTGCGGGTGATGAAAACGATTGATCCGGGTAGGCGGCACGCTGGTCGTCGAACACCGTCTGCCAGTACGTGACGTAGTCATCCTCGGTGATGTTCGGCTGGTCGGAGTCCACGCATACAGCGGTGTCGTCGACTGGAGCGTTGACAGGAGCGGTGGTGAAGTAGCGCTCGGGCGTCGGTGACGCGGTGCTGGGTGGGTCCACGGCCGGGGTGCCGCATGCGGTTGCGACGAATAGCGCCGCGATCAGGGCGATCGACCACCTCATATCGGCAAACCCTAACAGGGAGTTGCGGTTCCCATCCGGCACACAGTCGCCCCTTATACGCAGCTGAGATACTCAAGCCATGCACCTCTTCTTCCCCTGCGGAGAGCAAGTGTTGACCGGGACATGGACGCCGTCGCACGGAGTCCGGATAACGCATGCCGACCTGCGTGACCCGTGGTCGCCACCGATCGCTCAAGATATTGCTCCAGAGAAGCAGCTCGTGGACCGCATGCAGGTCACCTGCCGTGCGTCAATGCCACGTCGTTATGCCCGAATGGCTGATTTCGCTTACGCACCCGGGCCGTCGACTGTGGTGACGACCCGGTAGCTGGTGAGCCTGCTGTCGTCGATTGGGGCGTGATCCGGCCAGATGTGTGTTGCGCGAAACGCGTCTGATTGGAGGTAGTCGGTGTAGGCCTGCTCATCGATGAATTGGAGAACCGAGCAGTATCCGCGATCAGGTTCGACGGGTCGTAACAACCGTCCGAAAATCAAGCCAGGTACCTGACTCAATGTGCCATGCATGCCTGCACCGAAATTCTGCTCAAAAATACTGCAGTTCTTGGGGTCTACGAACAGTTCGTTCACGACGGTGAACATTTGATCTCCTGAGTATTGCTCGAGGCTGAGGTTGCAAGGTGAAGGGCGCTGATGAGAAACGTTCCGGTGACACGACGCACCTGAGCAGGAGGACGACCTTGGTCAATCTGGTCTATTGCGCGACCTAGCGCGCCATCTACCAGCGCGGCGGTCAAGTCGGGGGCAGGGTCACCTCGGTCGAAAAGCGCTGCTCGCAACGGCTCAGACACCTCGGTATGGTGTTGAGCCAGTGTAATTCGAGATTCCGCGCTGTTCAGATGCTCCCCGCCGAGAACGGCTATCCGGTGCGCTCCGGCTGCAGCGAGATCGAGAGTGGCATGCACGTAGGCGGTAATGCGCTCATCGGGGCTGTCGCACAGGGACACTCGTGCACGAACAGTTGCATTCCAGTCGGCGAAACTGTCAGCGACGATACGCACGAGGATGGATTTCGTCGAAGGGAAGTACTTGTACACGCTGCTACGCGCAAGTCCCACAGCGCTTCCGATCAAGCCTGGTGTTACCGACTCCGGCCCCTTGGAAGTCAATAGATCACGGGCCGCATCCAGCAGGGCCCCCTCGACGTTTTCTCGGTGCTCGGCGACAGTAGGCGCGTCGATCTTCGGCATGGGCCTCCATCCTTAGCGACAGGGTGTCGCCAAGACAGGCTAATGTGCAGACCCGCACTTGACAATCCCTACCGAGATGTCGTGGTGTCGCCGTCGCTCGAACCGATCGCAGTACCAAATTGAAGGACTCATCCCGATGTTGAAAGTCTCGGAGTCTGAGGAGACCACACCGACCGCCTCGCCAGTAGTGTCGACGTTCGTGACGATCAACCCTGGAGTCGGTGGTGCGTCGGCGCGAGGTCGGCTACGAGACCTTCCGTCGGTGGTCAAGCTCGTGTTGGCATCGATGGTGTTGTTCAATGTCGGCTTCTATCTGGTGGTTCCGTTTCTCGCGGTGCATCTGTCCGAGGAACTCGGCTTTGCGAGCTGGATCGTCGGTCTCGTGTTGGGGCTGCGCACGTTCAGTCAGCAGGGCATGTTCTTTCTCGGCGGCAGTATCGCCGATCGCTTCGGGCGTCGACCGGTCATTCTGTGGGGCATAGCAATACGCATCGTCGGGTTCGTTGTGCTGGTAGTTGCGAGCAGCCTCCCTGCGGTGATCGTCGGGATCCTGCTGATCGGTTTCGCCGCAGCACTGTTCGCGCCTGCGGTGGAATCCGCCAACGCCGATATCGGTCGTCACCTCGAAGACGCGGGCGTCATCAAGCGCACCGAACTGTTCGGTTACGAGCAGATGAGCAGTCGGCTCGGCACCGTGCTCGGGCCCGCGTTGGGGGCGGTGCTCCTGGTGTTCCCGTTCTCGGCGTCCGCCGCCGTGGCCGCAATCTTGTTCGCCGGCATGTGGTTCGGGTTCTACTTTCTGTTCCCCAAGACAATCGAAACGGGCAGTGTCGTCGGTACTTCCATCACCCGGGTCTGGCGTGTGGTGTTGGGCAATCGACGCTATGTCGTCCTGGCCACGCTGTGCAGCGCACAGTTCGTCGCGCTCGCTCAGCTGTATCTGATGCTGCCCGAGCAACTTTCGCTGCGCATCGGCTCTCAGGATCTGCTCGGCTGGTTCTACGTCGGGGCAGCGGTATTGGTGATCGTCGGTCAGCGGCCGATGGTGGCGGTCGCGGCACGGATGGGATCACGAGCCGCAACAACCATCGGCCTGGCCGTGATGGCGGCGTCGTTCGTCATTCCGGCGCTAGGGCCAGGAACCATCACCGACTCGGTGTGGCCGTCCGTGCAGATTGCAGCGTGGATCGCGCTACTGCATCTGGGGCAGATGTTGATGGTGCCCTCGATGCGAGACACGCTCGCTCGAATTGCCGGAGAGCGTTATCTGGGAGCGCATTTCGGACTACTCAACACCATCGGTGGATGTCTGTCGCTGATCGGCACGATCGGCGTCGGGTATCTCTACGATCGCCTCGACGACGGCAGCGTTGCAGCGGCGACCCCATGGTTGGTGGTCGCCGGCTGCATCGCCGCGCCTGCCGTCGTGCTCGGTGTGTGGTCGTCGATGTCCGACGCTATCTGGCCGCGTCGACAGCCTTGATGTCGTCGATGAACGCAGACAGCACAAACGGGATGGTCAGCGGATTCGGCATCGACACTGCGTCGGAGACAATCGGATCCAGCGCGATCAATCCACCGTTGCGCACGACGCCCAGATTGGTGAATGTCTCCTGCGATTCCATGGACTCGCGGTGGAGTTCGTAATTGTCGAAGAAGAGGTAGTCGCAGTCGAGCAAGCTGTAGCTTTCCGCCGACAGTTCGGTGTTCAGCTTGCCTTCGAATTGGGACGCCAATGCGGCGGGTGCCTCGAAGCCGAGTGCGGTCAACAGCTGGGCCCGCGCCGAGTCGGGACTGAACGCCCGTAGCTTGCCGTCACTCCACCGGATGACCAATGCAGCCGTCTTGCCGACGAACTGCGGATTGTCGGTTCGAGCCTGCGCCACAAGGGCTTCGACGCGGTCGACCTCGGCCTGTGCAGCACTCGGCAAACCCACCGCACGCCCGATTCTGGTGGTCACTTCCTGCCACGGCAGCACCCAATCGGTCTGACCCGCAGCGTGCAGCACCGTCGGCGCGATCGCACTGAGCTGCGCGTAGACGTCCTCGTCGATCGCATTGTTGACTGCGATGATCAGGTCGGGTGCAGCGGCGGCGATCGTCTCGACGTCGAACTCGGTCGTGGCGTTCGCGAGTGCTACCGGTTCGTCGCCCTGCACGGTCGGCTCGGCCCAGATGCCGATGCCGTCGTCGGTCGAGCCCTTCCACACCGGCACCAGCACGGGCGTCAAACCCAATGACAGCAGCACGTCGGAGTCGCCGATGCCCACCGCGGCGATACGAGTCGGGGCATCGACGATGGTCGTCGAACCGAGCTTGTGCTCGATCGTCACAGGGAACGCGCCGCTCTCGACGTTCGCCGCCGAACTCGAACCATCCGAACGTTCCGCCGAGCCGTTGGCGCAGCCGGCTACAACGAGACCGGCGACCGACACGAACGTCATCGATAATGCAGTCCGCCGATTCACCACGGGATTCATCGAGTCTCCTTCGAGCGTAGTTTGGATGCCCTAATCTAAACCACCCTCGCCCGATTGTGCTGTCCTACGTTCTGCGGTCGATACCTTCTCGAATGGCTACGGAACGAAGAACGTCGCGAACCCCGGCACGGTAGTTGCAGAAGTCGGTAGTCCGACGAGTACCACTTGCCCTGGCCCGCTGTACACAATTGCCTCGTGCGGGGATCCGAAGAGGGCGTCGGACAATCGGGCGTTGCCACTGGCTCCGGTAGTCAGGTTCACCCAGCGCACGTCGGAAATGAGGTAGCACCCGGTGTTCGCGTTCGGGACGTCCGTGACCTTGGCGATCCCGGGTTGCTCGCCAACCACCACGGCGCAATTGCTCGGGGGTGAATCGACACTGCCCCTGGGGTTTCCGTAGGGCGCTGGGTTGAACTGAAACGGGATCGTCACCTCCGCGGACGCCACTGCAGTTGACGCGAACGCCGCACCGACCATCACCGCACCGCACACTGCAAGCCGCTGTACAAGTCTTGCCATGACAACCTCCACTGGTTTCGGAATCCGGCGATGGCCCCATCCTCTC
Organism: Rhodococcus sp. NPDC077669; assembly: GCF_040686915.1. NCBI lineage: Bacteria > Bacillati > Actinomycetota > Actinomycetes > Mycobacteriales > Nocardiaceae > Rhodococcus > Rhodococcus sp. NPDC077669. Next base: position 169,609 of record NZ_JBFBMD010000006.1, read on the forward strand.
TCCTATTCGAGGCGAGATGGTGGCAAACGAGCTATCGAGACGCCATCGACACTGGGTATGGGAGAGGGTCAGGTGTACGGTCCGGTGATGCACGACGACATCGAAAGGCGCGTAGCCGACGCCACTCTCGTGATCGTCGGCGAGAGTCTGTCGTCGATGACGGAAATCCTCAGGGGCCTGGGTGACGAGCTGGCCAACACCACACCGGATCTGCCGGGTGCCAACAGTCCGTACGCCATCGTCTTCCACTGTGTCGCTGTGATAGGGCACTGGGGAGGCTCGGTGATCGCCGGCCTGAAACTTCCGCGGGACCGCGCCACCGAATTCACGGCCACCGGCCGGGTAGATGACCTGATCACACGGGTCGACGACGTTCGTACGCGTCTGCCCGGGTGGGTGGATATGGCATTACGCGAGGGCATTCGCGATCGGACCGTCATGGGTTCCACGCGTCCGGAGCTGGCAACCGCCACCCCGGAATGGGTGTTGACACACTTGGTGCGTGAGCTGTCTCAGCATCTCGGCCAGCTCGAGCTCACCCACGACGTCCTTCGTCGGGAGTGACTGGCGGCCGCACGTGCAAGGCGAAGCTCGACTGCCCGGGTTGCTCGAGGCCGTCTTTGAGACGAAGGGACGGCATCTCGTAATCGCCGAAGTTCTGTTTTCTGAACGCAATCGGTTCGGTCGTCTCGAGTTCGAGTAGTCGCCGTTCCCAGTTCTTCGCGGCAACCGCGTATTCCTCGGCCGTCAATCGATCGGATCCGTGGACGACGAACGGAGGCAGAACGTCGATTCCCGGGTAGTAGAGGATGCCGTGGTGGATGGGGAACAACAGGTCGTCGATCGGGCCGTTGATGCCTCGATCCGAGTAGTGGGCTTCAGGGCCGCCCACGGTGACCGACAGCAGTGCTCTTTTGCCGGCGAGGGTTCCCTCGCCGAAGCGCTCACCGTACTTGGTGTCGCTGTGTTCGCCGACGCCATAAGCGAAGTGGTAGGTGAACACTCGGTCCACCCATCCCTTCAGGATCGCGGGCATCGAGTACCACCACAGGGGGAATTGGAAGATGATGGTGTCGGCCCACAGCAACTTCTCCTGCTCGGCGCGGACGTCGGACGTGAGGGTGCAAGTGTCGAAGGCACGTCCGGAATCGGCAGCCACCCGCAGCGGTGACGACGCGGCAGGGCCGTAGTCCGACGCGTCGAGGGCAGCTTTCCACTTCGATCCGTACAGATCGGTCACCTGCACTTCGTGGCCTGCGGCTTCCAATGTGGTGACGGCAAGGTCTTTGAGAGAGTGGTTGAGCGACAGCGGTTCTGGGTGGGCATAGACAATGAGCGTCTTCACGGGTGCTCCCTGTTGTCGAGTTGTGTTCGAGTGACGCCTTCACCCTGTCTCGTTCGGTACGTCTCGTTCAGGGGCGCGATGTCCTCTGATTGCTGTTCCTGGTATCGGCGGTACCACTCTCGATCGACGAATCCGAGGGATACTTCAGGTGTGGACGATTTGGCGAACTTCTTGAGAATTCGGCGGTCCCGTGTCGATCCGGCCTCTGTCGGAATTCCCGTCGACCGGTATCGCCGCGTCGACGGGCTGCGGCGCGAGGAAGTCGCTCACCTGTCGGGCGTCAGCATCGACTACTACGTTCGTCTCGAACAGGGCCGTGCCACCCAGCCGTCCGAGCAAATTCTGGATGCGCTGGCGCGGGTGTTCGCTTTGGACGACACCGAACGGGCGCACCTGGATCGGCTCGCCCGCCGACGTCGTCGACCTGCGAAGACCCCGAAGGGGCGCGTGCGACCGGACCTTCTGCGCGTCCTCGATCTGGTCGAGGGAGCGCCTGCGTTCATCATGGATCACCGCATGAATGTGCTTGCGGCCAACCGACTTGCACGTGTGCTGTACGGCCAACCCGTCCCCGGGTTGAACACTGCACGACACATCTTTCTCGAAGAGACCGAGCGGGGGCTGTACGACGACTGGAACACCTGCACCATGGACGTCGTCGGTCATCTTCGGCTTGCTGCGGGACAATATCCGGACGATCCCCAGTTGGCGTCGCTGATCGGGGAATTGTCCATGGGCAGTGACCGATTCCGTCGACTGTGGGCACGCGCTGATGTGTGCGCTCGAACCCACGGGCGCAAGGCCTACCGTCACCCGCTGGTGGGTTTGTTGGAGCTTCATCAGGAGAACTTCGCTCTGCCGGGTGAGCCGGGAATGGAGATGATCGTCCTGAGCGCCGCGGCCGGCAGTGCCAGCGAGGACGGCTTGCGGCTGCTTGCAGCCCTCGCGCTCGATACGGCGTCGGACAGTGAATCTGCTACTGCGAGAGACGATCACCCGAGCTCGCAGGGGTGACGCCGGTGATCAGGTCGATCATTCCGAACGGGGAGCGTTCCCCGAGACAGAGGTCGAGCGTGTCGTGTGACTGGATGGCCACCGCTTCACTTCGGGTGAACAGGGACTTCTCGTAGACGGACAGGGCTTCGTCGATGTTGTCGCGGTGATCGGCAATGGCGATAGCGAGTTCGGCACCGTCGAACATCGAGAGATTCGCGCCGTCTCCGGAGGGAGGCATCAGGTGTGCGGCATCGCCCACGAGGGTTACTCCCGGCGTGCGATCCCAGCGGTGGCCGTTGGGGAGCGTGAAGATCTTGCGGGGAACCAGCGCGGTTTCGCCGTCGGTGATCAGCGCTGTCAATTCCGGTGCCCAACCGTCGAATTCGGCTGCGATCGCGGCTTTGGCGGAGTCGGTGTCGGTGTCGGTGAAGTCGATCGCGTCGATCCAGTCGGCGCTGCGATTGAGCTGAACGTACGTGTGCAGGATGTCGCCTGCCTCGCGGTGCACGGAGATTCCCTTACCCGGGGTGAGGGCGAACATCGCACCGCCGCCGACTGCGCGAGCCGTCGCGGGGTGACGTGCGTCGACGTCGTGCAGGTAGGTCTCGACGAAGACGGTGCCCACGTAGTCGGGTTGGGAAGCCGAGAGCAGGGAGCGGACTCGTGACCACGCGCCGTCGGCTCCGACGAGCAGATCGCTGACCGTGGTGGTTCCGTTCGCGAACTCGAGTGTGTGTTGCCCATTGCCCAGTGGGCGGACGGCGGTGAGCTTGTGCCCCCACTGAACGGTGTCGGCCGGCAGTGAGTCGAGCAGAATGCGTCGCAGGTCGCCGCGCAGCACTTCCGGTCGACCGCCGGTGCCGTCGTCGGCTTCGTCGAGTAGAGCTTCGCCGTTCGGACGCAGGACGCGAGTTGCTTCGCCTCCCTCGTGAATGATGGCGCGGAACTGTTCTGTGAGTCCGGCCGCGGCGAGGGCGACCTGCCCGTCGTCCTCGTGGATGTCGAGCTGCCCGCCTTGGGTGCGCACGTCAGCCGTGGCGTCGGCCTCGTAGACCGTGGCGGTGATTCCGTGCACGTGCAGGACTCGTGCCAGCACCAGGCCGCCGAGTCCTGCACCGATGATCGAGATGGATGTCTTCATGAATGTCCCCGCTCTTTGTTGGAACGTTGTTCCAAGTAAGAATGGAACACTGTTCCAACGCTGTCAAGTAGGCGGAAGCCCTCGGTCGCCTTTCGCGTTTGACCTGTCCCCTGGGGGCCGGGTTTACGGTACGGAGATGGACGACCTGCTGAGTGTTGGAGATGTCACCCGCGAGACCGGTGCCTCGTCGAAGGCGTTGCGTGGCTACGAGGCATTGAATCTCGTTGTCCCCGAACGGGCGACCAACGGTTACCGCATGTACGACCGCCACCAGGTTCGAGTCGTCGCGCAGATCCATCGGCTGAATGCACTCGGAATTCCGCTCGCGGAGATGCACCCGTTCATCGACTGCCTGAACGCCGGAAGTCTGCACGCGGACACCTGCCCCGCCTCGCTGTCGGGGTATCGCCGGGCGATCCAGCGGGTCGAACAGGCCATCGACGACCTCGACCGACAACGCGTCGCGCTGGTCGCCAACCTCGCCGAGGCAAGCGCACGGATGGCCGACGAGTGGGCCACCGCCGATGCGCATAATCCCAATCTCGCCCCGCTGCCGGCCGACCTCGACGTCCCACACGACGACGGAGCGACCGATCATCTGCACGGGGTGGCAATTCCGACGACCCGGTTGCCGTCCACCGACGGTGGCCACGTCGACCTCTCCGCCCTCGGAACGGGCCGTGTCCTGGTCTATGTATTTCCGATGACCGGTGCACCAGGGCATGACATGCCCGACGGTTGGGACGCCATCCCCGGTGCCCGCGGATGCAGCCCGCACAACTGCGACATGCGTAACCACTATGCAGAGCTGGTGCAGGCCGGGATCAGCGCGGTCTATGGACTCTCGAGCCAGCCAGTCGAATATCAATCGGAACTGGTTGGGGCACTAAGACTTCCCTATCCACTGCTCACCGACAGCGAATTGATTCTGCACGACGTGATCGGACTACCGACGTTCAGCACAGAGGATCTCACGGTCTACCGACGACTTGCTCTCGTCATAACCGGGGGAATCATCGAGCATGTGTTCTACCCTGTGTTCCCACCGGACCGCCACGCGCAGACCGTCCTCGACTGGCTCGATCAACACCCCCGGCACGTGACGGCACCGACGCGGATTGCATCGCGCACTGTCGACGGCGACGGGCAGTGATCTGCATTTCCGATATCGCGCTGTTCGCCGGAGTGTTCGCGGCATCAGCTGCCACCCCCGGCCCCGAAGTTGTTGCGGTGATGGCTCGATCCCTCGACTCCGGGTTCCGGGGCGTTCCTGGACTGGCCGCCGGCATCGTCGTCGGAAAGTTGGCTCTCCTCGGCATGGCCATGGCAGGACTCGCCGCGGCGACGGCGGCCTACGAGCCGATCCTTCGCGTCCTCACCTGGGCCGGCGCTGGGTACCTCTGTTACCTCGCCGCGAAGAAGTGGAGGACAGCCGGAGCGCCGGCGCTATCAGTGCCCACACGCGACACGCCCCGCCGAGCTCACAGTGTCGGCCTCGGCGTCGTGCTCACCATGTCCAATCCCGTAGCCATCGGCTTCTACGTTGCGCTACTTCCCAGCGTCATCGACCTCACACAAGTGCACCTCGACGACTATCTGTTGCTCGGACTCACCCTCACCACGGTCATGGCGGTGATCATCGGGCTCTACGGTCTCGCTGGATTGCGCCTTCGGCGCTTCTTCGACCGCGGCGGTCAACGCATAGTGGACCGAACCACCGCCGGAGTATTTCTCCTGTGCGCTGTCTTCATCGTCTTGCGCTAGTTCGGTCGATACCGGCCAGGATGATGTCGACACCGGCCTGAAACTGTTCTCTGTCATCATGTTCGGCGAATTGTGACGCGATTCGGGTCAGGAACGGATAGTCGCCGGTATCCGTCACCGCCGAGCGTGTGGAGTCGAGAAATGTCGCGCGGTCCGTCACCGTGGCGGCCAATTGCCTCCCGGCATCGCGCTGACTCGCGGCCCCGAGGGCGTGGTACATGAGCACGGACGCGGCGTCGAACTGCGCATTCTCCGGCACTCCGCGTACGTCCAGTTCGGTTCCGATGCGGTCGAACAGATGCATGACGGCGGGCTGCCACGGCGCACCGGCGAGTTGCGTCGCCACCCATGGCCGCGTGGTGATCATGTCGAACACCCTCATCATCACGCCGCGAACGCCGTGCTCTGTCGGCTCGTTCTCGGGCGAGGATTCCAGGACCGACGCCATGACGGTTTCGGCCGCTGCCGTGAGCAGATCTTCCCTGTTGCCGACGTGGTGATAGAGCGCCCCAGCACCGGTGGACAGGTGTGCGGCGAGCGTGCGAAACGTCAGAGCGTCGGTGCCACCCTCGTCGAGCATCTCGATCGCTGCCTGCACGATGCGCCCTTTGGACAGGGCATCGGAACGGCGCGCGGGTGTCGGCTTCTTCTCTGGCATGCGCAAATCCTGTCACAACTGGAACGTCGTTCCATGCCTGAATGCGGGCTATTGTCGTCATTTTTATGCTGTTCGGATGGCTATCGATTTCCGAGTCCGCTTCGACGTGGATGATGTCCAGCTTTCGCAGCTCCATCACGATGCGTTCGGGGGGAACTACGAGTTGGTGCCGTGGCGATCTCGGTTGCAGCGACACAGCAAATCCCGGGTTGGTGCCTTCCACGGCAGTGTGCTGTGCGGATTCATGAACGCTGACCACTGCCGGCGGAAGGCGCCGCAGGCAATGCCCGGACGATCGCCTTGGCCGAACTCCTGCATCGAACCGTAAACCTGACTATCCATTCCAAATCGACCAGAACAGAATAGATCTCATCCACGACAGGTGATCGCTACCGAAGTAGTCGACGCACGAGCAGAACAGAACCGCCGGCGACGACAACCACCACTGCGACCACACCGAGAAGAATCGGCCCCGCCCCGTCGTCACCCGTGCTGCCGTCGTCGACCATGTGCCCTGCCGTCGCCAATGGTGTCGCACTACCGGTAGGCGCGGTCGTGGAACTCGCCGACGTCGGCGTCCATTGATCGGCGAACGCTGTACTCAGCTCGTCGAGAGCAGCCGACGGGCTACACGCATTGTCCGCGTAAGGAGCCAAACGAGTGAGATCGCCGCCGCCGGAATCTTGACGCGACTCGGTCGGAGCGAGGAAGTACCGTTTGCCGATCTCGAAGGTGCGTGCATTCGAATTATCCTGAGGTGCAGCAACCTTCACGCTCTCGCCAGCTTCTACGCCCTTGATGCCAGTGTCGATGGTGAAGGTGTACACGGCCACCGGAAGTCCACCCGACGGAGGGCGTGGGGTCGTCTCCACAGCAGTCGGAGTCGCTATCGCGGCTATCGCAGCTCGATCGTGGGCGAAAGTAAACCGTTCGGTTTCCGATCCGAATCCCGCACAGTCCGCGGAGGCCGTGGGTGCGACCAGGACACCGAGCGACACTGTCATCAGCGCAGTCAACACCGCCCGGCGAACCGTTCGGTGGGTCGGGAAACGCCGCATGGGTTACTCCTTCATGAGGATCGACCGTCACGCTTTCTCACCGACGGAAACCTGACGGTTCGTTCCAGGATGGCCAGTAAACCCTGGTGCAATCCTTGGCACAAGTAAACGAGCAACACATTTTCTAAAAGTCGAATCCCCGGGCTTCCTGCCAAGGACGATGCTCGACGCGACCGCGACACCCCACGGCCGCAATCAATGCGGCGTGACGCGAGACCGCACGCGTCCAAGCGCTATCCGGTCGCGATCAACGAATACAGGTGGTGATCGCGTCGCTCACCACGGACAACCTTGAACGATCGGAGAGTGCCCTCACGAACCATCCCGACCTTCTCCAGCACCCGCGCCGACGCCATGTTGTCGACATCGCACGTCGCCGCTATCCGCACTAGCCCGAGTCGATCACGCCCGACACCGATGAGTGCCCTGGCTGCCTCGGTCGCATAGCCATGCCCCCATGCCGCAGCCGATAGCGAATAACCTAGCTCGCCAACCTTGTTCGTCGAATCTGTCACCCACACCGCCGCACTGCCGACGACCTCGCCACGGACGATAATCGCAAGCTGGTAGTCATCCACCGAGGGCGTCAACCGCTCCACCAAGAACCGGTGCGTGTCAGCAGGACTATTCGGCCCCCACGTCATGAACTCACATACGCGCGGGTCGGAAGCAAAAGCGTGGACAGCATCGAAGTCCTCAGGCAGGAACCAGCCCAAGCTCAGTCGTTCGCTTTCCGCGACGATGTGTCGCTCTCCCCCCGCACTCATATCCGCCTTCATACCAGATCATGGCGTATCCCTATGCGTAGCTTCGCAGACCAATGAGGATGCGCACCTCAAATTTGCGCCATTGTTCCTCAAGCGCAGGGTACTTCACGACCGCCGACCGACCGACTCCGCCAACGGCTCAATCATGTTCCGAACGCGTCGGTTTCGCAGCCCGAGTCAAGGATTGGTCTACGAAGTCGATCATCCAGTCGAAGCTCTCGTCGAGGTCGGTGCCGAGTTGAAAGCTGTGTTCCGCTTGGAGAGTGGCAAATCCGTGCAGCAGGCTCCGCAGCATCCGGAGAGCATGCGTCTGTTGCGCCGGATCGATGCGGTAGCCGTGCAACATCGCAGCCCAGGATTCCATGACGCGGTTGGCGGCAGCCATGAGTGGGTCGTCGGGTCCGGTGATCTGGGCGGCGTTACCCGCGGCGTATCGACCGGGATGGGAGACGACGTATTCGCGCATTGCACGCGTTCCGGCGACGAGGGCTTCGCGTCCGGACCGCCCTGCGATGGCGTCGCGAATGGTGTCACCCAATTCGTTAATGGCAAGCACGCCCACACGATGCACCAGGTCGGCCAGGTTGTCGACGTGCTTGTAGAGGGAGGGGGTCTTGACGCCGAGTCGTTCGGCCACCAATCCCATCGACATCTGCGCAATTCCGATCTCGTCGGCGAGGTCGGCTCCCGCTTCGGTGACCGATGCGGGCGCGAGACCGGCCCTAGGCATGGTGCAGCGCTTTGGCGAGGAACGGAAGTGCAACGGCGAGAAACTCATTGGGGGCCTGGGCATGTGGGTAGTGACCGACTCCGTCGAGGACGGCTACTTCGCCGATGCCGGTGGGCAGGTCTGCGACGATGCGGTCGCCTTCGGCGCGTGGGTCCGCGAAGTCCGGATCGGCATCGCCTTCGACGACGAGTACGGGGCACTGGACGTTGGTCAGTTGTGCACCGGCATCGGTGGGGGCCGACTTGCACATGGCCTGAAGGGCTTTCGTGCGGCCGGGCTCGTGGAGGACAGTGACGATGCGGGCCAGCTCGTCGTCCCAGTCGGCAGGCTTGGTGGGGTACGCGAGATCGAGGTACTTCTGCCAGGCGTTGACGCTGCCGCTCAGCAGGGTTCGACCCAGCAGTGTGGTCGCGCGGCGGTACCGCTTGTTCGTCAGCAGTGCGCCCATGGAGTAGGTGACTGCGCGAGTGAACGGTGCGAGCTCGATCAGGCCCACGATCAGTTCGGGAGCGGTGGCGGCAGCGATGGTCGCTGCTCCTCCGCTGATCGAGTGTCCGATGATCACTGCGGGGCCGCCGAGGTGACGAACGAGGGCGACGAGGTCTCCGGCGATGTCGGTCCGGCTGTAGCCGTCCCACCCGATACTGGATTCCCCGCAACCGCGAATGTCGAGATTCGCTACCCGGTATCCGGCCTCTACCAGCGCCGGAGCCAAGAATCGGTAGGCGTGCCGACTGTCGCCGATGCCGTGGGCGAGGACGACGAGGGGGCCTTCTCCGATCAGGTCGTATGCGAGGGTGTTGTCGCCGATGGCGAGTACTTCGGTCATGGTGGGCTCCGACGTCGATGTAGCTAACTAGTGTAGCTAAAAGCTAATCCGATTAGCCAAAGGTGTCAACCCCTCATGCGAGCCGACGCGAGGCCAGCATGTTCGTTCAGCTGCCCGAGCCTGGGGGTCGGTTCATGCGGGCAATGAAGATCGACGACACGAGAGCGCCGACGAACATGCCTCCGCCGATCCCGATGCTGAGGTTGTCGATCAGAACGCCGACGATGACACCGGCCAACATGCCCGCGACTACTCCGTACAGCACGTAAGAGCCGGCATTCGGCTTCTGTGGGTTGTCGGCCATACGAGTATCCGTTCGTCGATTGGGCGCAATTGATCTCAGGCACAGCCTAATTGCTGACCGAGACGTGTGGAGTGCTCAGTGCAGCGATCCCGCAGAATTCACCCGGTGCGGGTCAGTGCGGCCAGGACCTCCGCAGGGATTGTTCGATAAGACCCAAATCCCGCTGCGCGCTGGCAGCCGTCGAGCTCGAAGGATACGAAGGAGCGGCCCGAGCCGTCGGGTCTGCGCAGTTCGGTCGATGCAATACGGGTACTGCTCTGATTGCACGCCGGCGCGAGGGGCGCGTCCGCCACCGACCTGACGAGCCGAGCGCTGTCCGCTCGGCTCATTGTCGTCAGGGACCCGACCGCGTCGACTAACGGTTCCGCAGCGGGGACCGTGCACAACTGCAGCCGGTCCACGTCGTCTATCGGCATTACCAAGGAGGGAACCAGCGGATCATCGCGTTCCTCGGCGGCAGCTACCTCCTCGGGGGTGGTATTCGCGAATCCATCTGCGTAAGAACTGGATTGGCAGGTTGTGGTGTATCGGTCGTCGTAGCCGGTCGAGTGCGACGTTCTGGATACCTCGGTGAGATCGGCCAGTGCTTCGATCGGTCCGTTCTGTGGACCACACGGGCTCGCAGGCCATGCGGGACGGAATGCCTTGCCGGCATCGTCGACGAACCACAGACCTACGGGTGGGGTCATCTCGTACGCGCACGACGCCATGACGCCGGGAGGGAAGCGCTCGGAATCCACTGAGAACGCAGCGTCGACAGCATCGATGTTGCCTTCGAGTCGTACCGAGTCCACCGTCTGTATCCCGGACTCGTCGACGCCTCTCTCGCATCGCACTACTGCAACCGGCTCGAACGTTCTGGGTGGGTACCCCGGATCCGGAGCATTTGCCGTCAGTGCTGGATCCCACGGCCCAGAGCCGGTCAATGCTGTGTAGATGTTCTCGGCCAGACAATCAGGGGCTGAGACGACCTTCGCTGTCGGGGGCCGATAGGAGACGCTGTCGGCGAACGGGTTCAGCTGGGTACATGCCCATGCGGCTGCGACCGCGACGCCCATCAGAAATAGGGACGATCCGACGCGACGCTTGCCCAAAGGGTAGTGGCAGACGACCTCGTCACCGGTCGCCTCGCATGTATCTCGCTGACGGGGTGAGCAGTGCTTCAGTGACGCGATGGTGCGCTCATTGTCTACACTTCGATCAGGGGCCACCGCGCCCAGAGACAGGGTTGACGCGAGCACCGCCTCGCCGCCCGAACTCTGTGCAAGGAGATCGATCATGAGCGCAACCACCGTGGGCTTCGGCCGCATCGCACCCACAATTCCCGTCACCGATATACAGCACTCGATCGAGTTCTATCGCGACGTGCTCGGCATGACCGTGACCTTCACCAACGGCAGCCCGCCCGGATTCGTCATCATGCGGCGAGATGCCGCCGAACTGCACCTGACCTTGGTGAGCGGACACCGAGCTGGAACCTACAACGTTGCGCACCTGATGGTCGAAGATGCAGTGGGCCTCTACGAGCACCTGGTCGAACACCAGGTGCGCATCGTCAAACGTCTGCGCGACGCCGACTACGGACTTCGCGGCTTCGTCTTCTGCGACCCGGACGGAAATCGAATCGACGTCGGGCAGCCCCTCCCATAGAGGCAACCGCTTTTTCCGAATTGTGCGTGCGTCAGTGCCGACCGGCTCAGTAGTGGGTGCCCATGACCCTCCGCACTTCGTCCAGGGTCTGCTCGGCTATCTCATTCGCACGCTCGTTCCCCCGACGCACTACCGACCGGACATAACCGGGATCGAGGGCAAGCTCTGCGCGACGACGACGATGCCCGGCAAGGAATGAGTTGACCGCCTCTGTCACAAGGGTTTTCAGTGCGCCCGACCCTGCTGAGCCCACATCGGCGGCGATCGATTCCGGACTTCTGCCAGTGCAGAGTGCTGCGATAGTGAGCAGCGCCGACACTCCCGGTCGCGTGTCCGGATCATAGGAGATGTGTCGCTCCGAGTCCGTAGCAGTTCTACGTACGACCCGAGCTGTCTCGTCCGGTGTCATCGACAGCGTGATCGCGTTACCGAAACTCTTGGACATCTTGCGTCCGTCGAGTCCCGGAACGTCAGGACTCGAGGTCAGGAGTGCTTGTGGTTCGGTGAATACCGCGGCGTAGCGGTCCTTGAATCGCCGCGCGATGACCCGTGCCATCTCGATGTGCGGGAGTTGGTCCTTACCGACGGGAACCACATTGGCCTTGCAGAACAAGATGTCCGCCGCCTGATGTACCGGATACGTCAACAACAGGCCGCTCAGGGCACGACCACTGGCTGCGAGTTCGGCTTTCACGGTCGGGTTTCGGTGGAGTTCGGCCTCTGTCACCAAGCTGAGGAAGGGCAGTATCAGTTGATTGAGGGCAGGTACCGCCGAGTGCGTGAAGATGGTCGATCTGTCGGGATCGATGCCGGCCGCCATGTTGTCCAAGGCTGCGTCGTACACGTGCTGTCGCACGTGCCCGATTGCGTCGCGGTCGGTGATCACCTGGTAGTCCGCCAGGACGATCATCGTCTCGACGCCCAGGTCTTGCAGTCGCACGCGCTCTCGGATCGTCCCGAACAGGTGACCGATATGCAATGGCCCGGTGGGCCTTTCCCCGGTCAGCGTGCGGTACCTGCCCGGATCAGCGGCAATATCGGTGGCGAGTACATTGCTGCGCTCGACGCTGCAAATGTAGGTGTCGGTGCTCATCGAAGACCTCTCTGTACGAACGGGCGGGCTGTTTTACCCGCGTCGTGTTCGTTCGAGAGACCGGCGGGCTGAAGTACAGCCCGCAGGACATGGTCGACCGGGCTGCTAGCGCAGCCACCACCAAGCCTGATGAATGTCGATCATTCCGGCAGGGTAGCAAGGTCGACCGACGCTGTGCCGTGAGCTGCTACCTCCGTGGGCGATGCAGGCCTCCGGGCGGCCGGAACGGTTCCACTTCGGGCGACCTGGGTGGAACCCTCGGTCCCGCTATTCAGACGTCGACCATTCGACGGACACCTCACGGATCGAACATCGACGAGCCGGCCGAATCGGAATCGACGGCCCTGTTCCGGTGCGCCGTTCGACCGACAACCCTTGACTTCGATTCGACGATTCGGAGCTAATGAACGGGCGGGAACCTCCCGAGTGGGAGTTCCGAGAGTCGTCGGCAACGTAGCGGACACGTCGAGGCAATCCCGCAAAAATATGTAACGACCTGCGTCTATCTGCCGATCTCCATCAGGACAAAGCATGAAGGACCAGCTAGTCTGCTCCGTGGGGTGGCACGCAGTCGTGTCGATCGCGCAGGGCGCGATACAGCGGATGCATAGGGGAATCAGTTGGCGATCAGCGGCTCGGGCGCGCTGGGATCGGTCGTGTCTCGACGCGACGCTCGGCGGTTGCGCAAGGTGACCTCGCGTCGTGAGTGGGAGTCGCACTACATCGATGGACTGCGCATCACAGACACGCTCGTGGTGCTCCTCGCCGTGACGGTTGCGCAGATCATCCGTTTCGGTGAGATCGACTTTCGCAATCCATGGTCGATTGCCGGCTACATCGGCGTATCGGGTGCCCTCGCTTTAGTGTGGCCGACGTTCCTCGCCATCTTCCGCACTCGTTCCCCTCGGGTCATCGGCAATGGCTCGGAAGAGTACCGACGCATCATTTCGGCCACGTTCCGGCTTTTCGGCACCGTGGCAATTCTGTCTCTGCTGTTTCGCTTCGACATCGCGCGTCTGTATCTCGCCATCGCATTTCCCGTAGGCCTGATCGGTTTGCTGCTGAGTCGATGGGGATGGCGCAAGGTGGTCGCTCGCAAGCGTGCGCGCGGTGAGTATCAGACGGCGGTGCTCATCGTCGGAAGTAAGAGTTCGGCGTTGTCGATGGCGCGGTCGTTCGAGCGTTCTCCCGGAGCCGGGTACAGCGTGGTCGGCATCTGCCTGCCCAACTACGAGCCCAGCAGCGCCGCGTCCTTCACCATCGACGGCATCGACATTCCGGTGCTGGGGGACGAGCACAGTGTCGTCGAGGCAATCGAAGTCTCCGGCGCAGACACCGTCGCAGTGACGGCAACCGAGCACATCGGCCATCACGGGCTCCGAAAGATGGTGTGGGACCTCGAGAAGAAGAAGGTCGATCTCGTCGTTTCTCCCGGCGTCATGGATGTCGCCGGCCCGCGCCTGGTGATGCGGCCGGTATCGGACTTCCCGCTCATCCACGTCGAGAAGCCGCAGTACAACGGGGCCAAAAAATTCGGGAAGACGGCCTTCGACCTCGTCTTCGCCGCGTCGGTGTTGCTGTTGATCTCGCCGATTCTGCTCACCCTCGCCGTGATCATCAAGTTCACCAGCAAGGGCTCGATTTTCTACAGGTCCGAGCGAATGGGTATGGACGGCAAGCCGTTCCAGATGATCAAGTTCCGCAGCATGGTTCAGGATGCAGACAAGCGGGTGCAGGATCTCGCTGCCCTCAACGAGGGTGCGGGCGTGCTGTTCAAGATGCGCGACGACCCCCGCGTCACATCCGTCGGCAAGGTGATGCGCAAATACAGCCTCGACGAGCTTCCGCAGTTCGTCAACGTCCTCACGCGCGAGATGAGTGTGGTGGGTCCGCGCCCGCCACTGCGCAGTGAAGTCGAAACCTACGACGGCGAAGTGCGACGACGATTGCTCGTCAAGCCGGGCATCACCGGGCTGTGGCAGGTGAGTGGTCGATCTGATCTGTCGTGGGAAGAGAGCGTGCGTCTGGATCTCTCGTACGTCGAGAACTGGTCCATGACAGGCGATTTGCTCATCATCGCGAAGACAGCTGTCGCGGTCGCCAAGAGTAAAGGCGCGTACTGACGGCGCTGGATGGATTGGCCCCACTGTTGTTCCGTTATGTTCGTGTCTCTCTGACAGTCGCTCAGTTTGGTTACCGGGCTCCCGGGTAACTCCTCAACGCTCATTTGTCATTCAGCCGGCATTGTCCGGGAGTTGTCTTTGGGCGCTCACAATGTCGACCCGATACTGCGGAACCGTCAGGGTTGCGTTCGAGACCGAGGAGATTGCCGACGTATGCGCATCACAGTGTTCGGAACCGGGTACCTGGGCGCTACCCACGCAGCGTGTATGGCAGAGCTGGGACACGACGTCCTGGGAGTCGACGTCGACGAGTCCAAACTCCGCAAGCTGGAATCCGGTGAGGTGCCATTCTGGGAGCCCGGGTTGACAGAGGTTCTGCAGCGCAACATCGCTGCCGGCCGTCTTCGCTTCACGTCGTCTTACGCAGAAGCTGCCGAATTCGCCGAGGTGCATTTCTTGGGTGTGGGAACTCCTCAGCGACGGGGCGAGTACGCCGCCGACATGAAGTACGTCGACTCAGTTATCGAGACGCTCGCACCGTTGCTGACCAAGCCGGCCGTGATTTTCGGTAAGTCCACAGTTCCCGTCGGCACCGCCGAGCGGCTCGGCAGCATGGCCCGCGAACTAGCCCCGGCCGGCGATGGCGTCGAGGTTGCCTGGAACCCCGAGTTCTTGCGCGAGGGCTATGCCGTCACAGACACTCTGCGCCCGGACCGTCTGGTTCTGGGTGTCGATCGTCAGCGGCCAGGCAGGGCGGAGGAGCTGGCCCGCGAGGTTTACGCGCAGCTGCTCGACGAGCAGATCCCTTTCCTGGTGACCGACTTGGCCACGGCCGAGCTGGTCAAAGCCTCGGCCAATGCGTTCCTGGCCACCAAGATTTCGTTCATCAATGCCATTGCCGAGGTGTGTGAGGCGGCCGGAGCAGACGTGACCGTCCTCGCCGACGCCATCGGCCACGACGAGCGCATTGGCCGTAAGTTCCTCAACGCCGGCATCGGCTTCGGTGGTGGCTGCCTGCCCAAGGACATCCGGGCGTTCATGGCCAGGGCCGGCGAGCTCGGTGCCGACCAAGCGCTGACGTTCCTCCGTGAGGTCGACAACATCAACATGCGACGACGCACCCGCATGGTCGAGTTGGCACGTGAGGCGTGCGGCTCGCTACTCGGTGCCCGGGTGGCTGTGCTCGGCGCGGCCTTCAAGCCCGACTCCGACGACGTTCGTGATTCACCGGCTCTGAACGTGGCAGGTCAGATCCAGCTGCAGGGGGCAACGGTCAACGTGTACGACCCGAAGGCCATGGAGAACTCCCGGGCGCTGTTCCCCACGCTGACCTACAACAACACCGCTCTCGAGGCCTGCGAGGGTGCAGACGTGGTGCTGGTGCTGACGGAGTGGAAAGAGTTCAAGGCTCTCGTTCCCGGCGACCTGGACGGCGTGGTGCGCAGCAAGAAGTTGATCGATGGCCGCAACTGCTTGGACCCGGAGCAGTGGCGGGCGGCGGGGTGGAACTACCGAGGCTTAGGTCGTCCCTGAGCTCGACCAGGCAATTCGATCGCACAATTCATTCGATGGAATGAATTGTCGGCCAGTTGCGCTCGTAGGTATCTGTAAATTGCATTAACGCACACCGACTACGAGACGAACGTATTGCTTTGCACTCATCGACTAGTGTTGATGTTTGTTAGAAGCGGTCTTGGCCTCAATTGGCGGGTAAATCACCCGATAAACAGCGCTGAACACTGTGAGTGGTCACTAAAGTGCGTCGATCGTGCTCGTGTGTAACGTTTTTGGACCTCGCGGCGGTTACACCTTGGAAGTCCCAGCCACCTGTTTCGCCTCGTCAGCGTATGTGTGGTAAACCGAACGGACGCTGTTATTCATCTGTGATCTGCGCCGCTCGCGTGGTGCTTCGCATAGCAGCGTGGGACTATTCCAAATCGATACCAGTCGCATTCCGGATTGGTTCGGATGTCAGACCAGCGTCCACCGGAGGTGGACGCAGACGCGCAGAAGGAGGGGAGCAGGTGGCATCTGTCGAGGCGGCACCACGCTCACTCTGGGGATCCTCGCGGTCCGGGGAGTTGAAGACTCGCAAGCTGACATCGCGGCATGTGTGGGAACGCCAGTACATCGCCCGTCTTCGAGTGACCGACGTGCTGGCTGTGGTCCTGTCCGTTGCTCTGGCTCAGATCGTTCGCTTCGGAGGGGTAGAAACCACCGGACTGACGAACTCGGCGATCTACACCGGTGTCTCCGTCGCGGTGGCTAGTGTGTGGATCGCGTTTCTCGCCATCTTCCGAACCCGGTCGACGCGGGTGATCGGCAACGGTGCCGAGGAGTACCGCCGCATCGTGTCGGCCACCTTCCGGCTCTTCGGTGTCATCGCCATCGTCTCCCTGCTTTTCCGTGTCGACTTTGCACGGCTGTACCTGGCCATCGCGCTTCCCGTGGGATTGGTGGCGTTACTAGTCAGTCGCTGGCTGTGGCGCAAGGTGGTCACTCGACTCCGCAGCGAAGACAAGTA
The DNA here is from genome assembly GCF_040686915.1 of Rhodococcus sp. NPDC077669. NCBI lineage: Bacteria > Bacillati > Actinomycetota > Actinomycetes > Mycobacteriales > Nocardiaceae > Rhodococcus > Rhodococcus sp. NPDC077669. The sequence goes on from NZ_JBFBMD010000006.1 coordinate 186,591, forward strand.
CAAGACATCGGTTCTGATCGTCGGAAGCCGCGCAGCTGCGGTGTCGATGGCAGAGTCCTTCGAGCGCTCGCCGTCCTCGGGCTACGCGGTGGTGGGAATGTGCATGCCCGGTTACGAGGTGCCGAGTGACGGAATCGTTCACGTCGAAGGTGCCGACATACCGGTACTCGGTAGTGAGCGAGACGTCCTCGCTGCAATCGACGAATGTGGTGCCGACACGGTTGCAGTCACCGCCACCGAACACCTAGGACACAAGGGCATTCGCAAGATGATCTGGGATCTGGAGAAGAAGGATGTCGACCTCGTGGTCGCGCCCGGCGTCGTCGACGTGGCCGGCCCACGCTTGGTGATGCGGCCCGTCGCAGGGTTCCCCCTGATTCACGTCGAGAAGCCCCAGTACAACGGCGCGACCCGATTCAGTAAAACCGCGTTCGATCTGACATTCGCCGCGCTCGTTCTCTTGATGATTTCGCCGGTACTGCTGGCAGTCGCGATCGCTGTGAAGATGACGAGCCGCGGACCAGTGTTCTACAAGTCGGAGCGGATGGGTATCGACGGCAAGCCGTTCTCGATGATCAAGTTCCGCAGCATGACCGTGGATGCGGACCAGCAGGTTGCGCATCTTCTCGACCGGAACGAGGGTGCCGGCGGAGTGTTGTTCAAGATGCGCGACGATCCACGGGTGACGCCGGTGGGCAAGTTCCTGCGTCGTTTCAGTCTTGACGAGCTACCCCAGTTCATCAACGTTCTCAAGCGTGAGATGAGTGTCGTGGGCCCGAGGCCTCCCCTGCGGCGTGAGGTAGAGACCTACAACGGCGAGGTTCGTCGACGCCTTCTGGTCAAGCCTGGTGTCACCGGGCTGTGGCAGGTCAGCGGGAGGTCCGACCTGTCGTGGGAAGAGACCGTCCGACTAGATCTCTCTTACGTGGAAAATTGGTCCATGGTGGGGGATTTGCTAATAATTGCCAAGACAGTACGAGCAGTTGGCGCGAGCGATGGAGCCTACTAATTGCCGCAACTTTGGCATCAATGTTGTCTTCTAGCGAAGAGGAATCGTGAAGCAAACCACTGTCGTCCACGTCACTGAGGCACTTGGGGGAGGCGTCCGTTCGGCACTGGTGAACTACACGTCTGCGCTGCCTGAATACAAGCACATTGTGGTGGCGAGAGAACGCAGCGGACAGAGCACCTACGAGTGGCCGGACAATGTAAAGATCAAACTTGTAAATTCCGGGCTACTTGGGTTCTTGAAAGCTGCGCTTATTGCGATCAATGAGGAGATGCCTGATGTTGTACATCTCCACTCCAGTCACGCTGGAGTACTCAGGCTAATTCTCAAGCGTGGATGCGCTATCGTCTATTCTCCGCATTGCTTTGCAACCGAACGCGAGGACATAAGCTCTCCTGTCCGATTGGGAATCTCGCTTATCGAGAAGATGCTCTCAGCCCGACTACAGGTACTGGCGGCGGTAAGCCCGAACGAAGCAATTCTTGCCTACCGTCTCAATAATAAGGCAAATGTGGTGCTTGTTCCGAACCCTCCACCTATTCAGGTCTCATCAGTAACACGTAAATTCAAGGTCGCAAGGGTCGTGATGGTTGGACGGGTTTGCCCCCAAAAAGGTCCCGATATTTTCGCGGACGCAGCACGACTGGCCAAGCAAAAAGGATACCCTGAGAAGTTCCTATGGATCGGAGATGGAGATAGCAGAGCGGTGAACGAGCTGCGGGCCAGCGGAGTCAATGTAACTGGCTGGCTCGACCCAGCAGATGCGTTGCAACTACTGGCAGATTCCGAACTTTATGTACATACAGCGCGATGGGAAGGGGCACCAATTTCAACCATTGAGGCAGCAGGCCTGGGCGTTCCGGTCATCTCGCGCCGCATATCCAGCATGGTTAGCCTTCGGTACGAAACTTTTGGAACAACGGCGGACCAGCTAGTCGCCTCGGTCCGTCGATATTTTGATGAAGAGACATTCCGTGAATCAGTCAAAATGAAGACTCAAGATGTCGTCCGGGTAAACAGTGCCTCCGCTATGACGTACGCACTCAAAGATGCGTACCAACGCGCTACCCGTCGATCAGCCAGCAAGACAAATGCAAAAAGCCCAAGATCCATCGGGAGCGGAAGCTTATGATCAATGCTGTAGTCTGTGCTACACCGAAAGGTGGGCACATCGAACACGCAATGAATCTGGCAGAAGCCCTGTCCCGGACAGAGGGCATGCCAGTTGTAATTCTAACTTCAAATGGCGCTAAGAAGTACTTTGACTATAACCTGCCCAAGAATGTTGTACTGCAGGAAATATTTGGTCGAACTGAGACCAGCAGCGCGGATTCGACCTGGCTCAGAATCTACAGGCTGGTGATGCACAATCTTCGGCTATACATCTGGGTGCGGAGCAAAAATTTGCATCTTCTCGTATTAGAAGAACCACGATTTCCGATCGTAAGAATATTACAAGCAAACCGCAAGGTGCTCGTTGTTCACAACGCTAAACTCCACACGACTGGCCGAGCGGCGCTTTCCTACCAGGTGAAGTCGAGACTACAAAGCTTGCTGTTGTCCACCTGCAATCAGATTCTGACCCATGGCCAGAGCCAAGCTGAAGCGATCAGACGTGAAAGCGCGGTGCCTGTTCACCACGTTGCGCTACCAAGTGTGGGGTGGGTAGAGGAGAGACTCGAGAGCCCCGACAATCGCGAGCCACATGTTGGGGAGGGCGATTACCTGCTGTGCGTCGGCGAGATTCGATGGAACAAAGGGTTCGACATCGCAGCGCGCGCTGCGATACGTGCAAACGTTAGACTTGTAGTTGCAGGTTCTGTCGTTGACCAAGAGTCTGCAGCTGTTATAGAAAATTTGGTTGCAGACAATCCGCGATTACTGGACTACAGGCCAGCATTTGTTGAGAAGCAGCAATTTGATCAGCTGATTCGTGGTTGCCGGGCAATTGTGATCCCATACAGGGATTTCCAGGCGCAGAGCGGCATAGTGGAGCAGGCTCGTCGTTACAACAAGCGAATCGTTTGCAGCGATCTGCCAGCTCTTCGAGAGCAGTGTGGACCTCATTGGCCCATCTGGGTCATTCCGGGCGATGAAGCAGACTTGGCGCATGCGTTGTCAAATGTATGGATAAGTGAAGGCACCGAACGAGTCGACAGCGTCGGACGCACCCAATGGGAAGAGGTGGCTTATGCAGTTTCAGGTTCTGTCTTCGCGGAAATTATCGTCCCGTGAACTTTTAGCTGCTTCAGTCGTTCTAACTGCATTTTTACCGTACTTTGCGATACCGGTCGGCGCTAACAGCCACATTCCGGTGTGCGTACTGCTGTCCGTCTTATGGATTGTAACTTCGGGAGTTCGACTCCCACCTATGATTCTTGCGACATTCCTACTCGCTCCAATAGTTTCGGTGTATTTCGGCACTTTACTTCTAATTCCGCAAGCGCCTTCGGCCATTCAAGGTTCGATCCTATTCGCTGCCTGGGCTTTTCCAGTCTATGCAGTATATGACATCTTAAGGTGTGGTCACTGGAGTTCTGTTGTGGTCGCCTTAAAAATCGGCTTGTTGTCTAGCGCGGCTTTTGCGATATGGCAGTCAGTTCAGATTTCATCAGGGGAAATACCGTTTCAAGGAATATATGAGCTCAGTGGGTATCCGCCGGCGCAAGGCGTCGGACAGCAGGGCGTTTATTCCACTCAACGTCCGTATGGGTGGTTCCCTGAGCCTTCATTCCTGGCCGGTTCTCTCTGTTTAGGCATTGCCGCTTTACTCGGCATTGAGAAGGCCGGGTCCGACCACATTGGGAAAATGACATGGTCTATCGTTGCACTGGCATCAATTGCCTCAATCCAGACGCGTTCCGGTGTGTTGATCGCATGCATCTGTCCCCTGGTGGTCCTGTTTCTCAGTAGAAGGCGTATGGGCAGTCGAGCAACCGTCGTGTATATATTTCTCGGTGCCGCCGTCTACACTGCGACACAGATATACACGAGTCGCACGGCTGAGAGTCAATGGTCATGGGGCGATCGGTGGGCCTCTACCTACGGCGCTCTTCGATTTGCATTTTCGGACTGGCGGACGACCATGGTCGGCTTGGGTCGAGACTCTTCAGCGTATTTGTTCTCTCAAGGCCTAATACCAGTCGCGGACTTGGACCCCACCTTCGCGCCACGCGGAATATACAGTGTTCTCGTGCGATACGTCGTTGAAGGCGGCCTAATCTTAGGCCTTATTCCATTAGTCGCGGTTTTCGTATTCTGTTACCGATCAATGCGGTCGAGGTTAAGTAGCCTCCAAGCTACTGCTGCCCTACTGGTTGCTGCGCTAGTCCCCACCCTAGCAATTTCGTACGACACCGCTAGCTTGGTATGGGTGTGTCTGGGGGTCTTTATCTCCATAAGGTACATCCCTTACCGGGACATATTGCAGACCAATGCAGTACAGGTCAAGACTGCGACCGTGAGAGGGGTCCAACGGTGAGGATTCTGCATGTAATCAACGACACCGGTCTCGGCGGTGCCCAGACACTCATAGAGAGTTTAGCGACGGATGCACCACGGATCGACATGGATGTCCACTGTTTAGTTCTCTCCGCTCCCGGGGTTTTGTCAGAACGCCTGGAAGAGGTATGCCAATCGGTGTCTTACTTGGATATTTCGCGGGAAAGCTGGCGCGTTGACCGCGCCGTGGTTGCAGTTCATAAAGCTATCGGTCGTATCTCACCGGATTTAGTTCAATCGCACCTTCTGCAGTCGGATCTGATATCAGCTATTGCGTTATGGTTTCGTCCGCGTATGCCGTTAGTCTGGACAATACATTCATCAGGTTACGGTTCTGGTGATCGGTGGCGCACCAGAACTCTCGCAAAAATAATCCGGATCATCGCTGTCCGGCCGCAACGAGTTGTCGCGTGCACAGACTCAGCGGCGCAATTTGCCATATCGCAAGGTATTACGCCAAGTAAAATTGTCACTATCAGGAACGGTACTGTTCTTCCGCAATGGAACGCCCCCGGTAGTCGAACAGATGCAATGCGCTTAGTCCACGTCGGCCGAATGCACGCAATGAAAGACCACAATACGTTGCTGACTTGTTTTGCGTTGTTGACGGACAGCATTCCGGGAATTAGTTTGACGTGCGTAGGGGCGAACGGCGACGAATTAGCGGTGCTCTCCTCAGGTGCGTCGAAACCTGAGGCGAACAGGATCCATGCACTTGGATCTGTGAAAGACCCGATTCCCATAATCAGGTCATCTGATTTCCTGATTATTTCCAGTTCATACGGTGAGGCGCTACCAATGTCTGGGATTGAAGCGCTCGCGTTAGGTGTGCCGGTACTGACTACATCGGTAGGATCGTGTCCCGAATTGGTAGTGGAACCATGGCAAATGTGTCCGCCAAATGATCCCATCGCGTTGGCCAATGTCGCTTTGACCGCTAGTAAATTGTCGAATGCACAGTATCGTGAGCTCAGTCAAAACAGCCGGAAGTTGGCTGAGAAAAAGTTCGATATTGAGCAAACTAGCAGCTCCTACTTATCGTTATACGAGGAGGTTGTTTCATGACCGACAATTTCTGGGTCGTTGGGTTGGTTGACTACAATTCGAGCGCTGACACCGACCGCTGTGTAACTTCGCTGCTTTCTATTGATATGGCGTCCGCAAAGTTGCAAATTCTGGTTGTTGACAATTCCGGAAGTTATGCGAGCGACAATCCATCTGTTAAAGTTCTTAGTCCTGGTAAAAACCTAGGATATGCTGGAGCGGTTAATATCTTAATGCATGCCGCACGGTTACTAGACGTCGACTACCTTTGGATTCTGAACAATGATTGTGAAGTTCGAGCCGACTGCCTTGTTCGTTACATGGACGCGATCAGTGTTAACTCGCACGATTTGTACACCTCTGTGTCAACATACGGAGATCGTAGAACTGTGTGGTACGCGGGGGGATTTGTTGATCGACGGTCCGGTCGAACTGCACACGTGGGCTACGGGTCCGATCGCTCATATCATTCATCCGGCGCTACACAAGCGACATCGTGGGCTTCCGGCGCAAACATCGTCGTCCCCAAGTCTACGTTAATTCATGCCTCGGACTGGCGGCAGGACTTCTTTCTGTACTTAGAAGAGTTAGAGTGGCAGATGTCCAGTAGGTACTCAGTTGGGTTAGTCCAGCACGATTTGGTGGTTCACCACGCCGGTTCGTCAACTGTGGCGGTCTCCAGTGATCTGGAGTTTGCTTTCAGTGCCCGAAACAGATTGAAGATCGTACGATCGCTACCTGATTTCTCTTTCGTCCTCTGGATCGGATGTTGGATCGTCGACTTTATCCTGAAGCCATTGTCAAAAAGGCAGTGGCGCCGTGTGTTAATTGGCGCGATTAGCCCTCTCACGGTGTTTGTATCTGGGGAAAAGCTGGTTCAGGTCTGCAGAACCTTGAGCGCGGATTGAATAGAGCAATGGATGCGAACGAGTCTATGTAAGGAGGCCTTTTGAATACACTGATCTTATGGGGCAGCCAATCGTCCGCAAATCTTGGCGTACGGGTGTTGGGCAGCGGTGCGGCGGAGGTGGCTAGGTTGTTTGGTGCTTCAGATTGCGAGCAGTACAACTTCGGCGACCGCGGCCCTGGATTCGAATTTGGTCGCAAACAATTGTTTTGCGAGTTGCTACGACCTGGGCCAATCTCGCAATGGTTGAGGCAGTTCGACTTGGTGTTGGATACGGGTTCGGGTGACAGTTTCGCGGACATCTACGGGCTTCAGCGCCTTGAACATATAGCGCTATTGCGGAAGCTCGCAATACGCGTTGGTGTGACGACGGTATTGACCCCTCAGACCATCGGCCCATTTAACAGCATCCGTGGAAAAATCATTTCAAAATGGAGTTTGAGGGGTGTTGCGGCGGTTATGTCGAGAGATGAAGTAAGTGCGGCGACCTCCAAAGTGCTGGCACCGAACGTTCCGAGTGTTTCTAGTACCGATCTAGTGTTCGCGTTGCCCTCAGTTCGGAAGCCGGTTCGTAAGGACGGCATTTTGCTCAACGTATCCGGGCTTCTGTGGAACGAGAATCCGCATGTTAGCCATGTCGGATACCGCGAACTAACCGCCGGTTTAATACGCGAGTGCGAACGCCGTGAGTTGAAGGTTTCCCTGTTGGCTCACGTCCACTCAGAAGCGGATAGCCCAGACAACGACATGGTTGCTATAAATCATTTAGTTGCTAATGGTTTTAGTGGAACGGTTCACGTGCCTAACAGTCTGGCGGAGGTGCGAGATATAATTTCGTCCTCTCAAGTTGTAGTCGGCGCACGTATGCATGCCTGTCTTAATGCTTTGTCGCTAGGGATTCCGAGCCTTGCCCTAGCATATTCAAGAAAATTTGAACCATTGTTGAGCGACATCGGATGGCATCATGTCATCGACCTTCGTGTATCAAATAGCGTGGATGAGGTGTTTGGCGAATTGCTAGTGACAATGGACTCGGGTGTTGCCGCCCAGCGGGTGGAGAATGACGCTCGTTTAAAGCTTACCCAGTCCGTCGAGTCCTTAATAGGATCAGTCTTGACGGGTCGGTCATGAGAGATTTGTGGCGCATGATCGAAGAGGTCATCGACAACGGCAATTGTTCCGGTTGCGGGTTCTGTGCATCGCTCGATTCGTCGATCTCCATGCAACTCGATCGGGAGGGCTTCCTCCGTCCGTTCATGCCGGAAGGTGCCACAGCATCGGTCACCACGGCAAGCAGCGCCGACCTTTTTTCACGGTCGTGTCCGGGCCTATTAGTATCGAAGCCCCAGAGTACTTCGAACCAATACGACCTCCCAGGTGGGTTAGGTTCGGCCCTTAGCGTCTGGAGTGCAGAGGCAACCGATGATGTAGTGCGTTTCGTCGGCAGCAGTGGTGGTGCGTTGTCTGCCTTGCAGATGTTCCTGCTTGACACCCACCGTATGGCGGCAACATATGGTGTGGCTGCCGATGACGCCGACCCAGAGAGGACCGTGCCGCACTCGGCGTCGACGAGTGGTGATGTGATGAAATCTGCCGGCTCTCGTTACGCGCCATCCTCAAGTCTGGTCGGCGCGAATCTCCTAGCCTCTGATTCGGTAGTCGTTGGAAAGCCCTGCGAGATTAGCGCGCTTAGGCAATCAAATGGAGGTGGAGTTGGAACTCCTTTACGCATCTCTTTCTTCTGCGCGGGTGTACCGTCTCAAGAGGCTACGAGCCGTCTCGTTCGTTCATTTGTGGATCCTGCCGTGCGGATCGATCAGTTGCGCTATCGAGGTCATGGTTGGCCCGGGAAGTTCTTCGTAGCTGCCGCCGATGGAACTGAAGGGTCCATGTCTTATTCGGAATCGTGGGGCAGACATTTGAATCAGACGCTTCAGTGGAGGTGCAAAATCTGTCCGGATGGTGTCGGTGACAGCGCGGATATCTCCGGTGCGGACTATTGGGATGCAGATGAAAATGGCTGGCCAATTCTGGACGATCGTCCGGGCCGAACGCTGTTGATCGCTAAGACTGAACGGGGCTTGGAGACTGTTCTGGGCGCTGAGTCGGCCGGCTACATAAGGTTAGCGAAGGTTGACTTGGCCGATTTTGCTTCAGTTCAACGCTACCAGGTTGACCGCAGACGATCTGTGGCCGGCAGGGTGCTGGGAGGCGTTGTCGGCGGTGCGACTATGCCTAAGTATGTTGGGTACGGAATGGTTGGAAAATTTGCAAGAAATGTCCGACAGAATCTCCGTGCGGCAGTCGGTACTTTTCGTCGGGTGCGCAATTCAACTTGAGCGTATGCGTAATATTCTCGGGCATAGTCTACCTTTCAATCTAAAGCTTAAACAGCTCTCGGATCGACTTCGACCAGTCATGCTTTCTCGGGATTGCATCGAACGGCGTTAACCTAAGTCTGTTTAGCGCGAGTATCATTGTTGTTATTGCGCCCGTTGTCATCGCAAGGGCGGCTCCAATTATGCCGAGAATATACGAAAGCGGAAATAGAAGTATTAATCCGACTGCGAGTCCTGCTACTTGAACCGCCGTCATTACGGTTCCCTTTTTCTGGCCTGCTAGTGCCATGGATGCGATAAACGCAATCCCTGTGAAGATCGAGGAAGTCACCATAATAATTGCAGCGGGCACGGCTTCGGTGAATGCATCGCCAAATATAATTGGGATTGCGAAGTAAGCGACGACGGATAATATGCACGCGGTCAATATGCACAACGCCGCGCCTTGGCGGATTGACCGTAAGATGTGGTTTTGGTTACCGGTTGACATGGCTGCAAAGCTACTTGCGCCGACCGCTTGAGAAATCGGTGTTGGAAGCGTGCCGACGGTCAGTGCTATGGAATATAGTCCTGCGCCGGTCGGACCCAGGATCGGTAGGATCATGATTTGGTCTATTCGTCCAGATGCAATCGCAGCGAGTTGTCCGCCGGCCAGTGTGGACCCTTCTCTCGCCATTCCCCAAAAATCTTGTATTTTTCCTGATTTCATCCGTACCCAGTAAAGGCCCATTATGAATGTGGCTATATTGCCGCCTAAGGTTGCATATAGCACGCTGGATATCGTCAGGTTCCCAGTGGCCCAAATTGATACAATCACCACAAAGGAAGATGCGGCTTGTGTGACGCCGAGGATCGCCATACGTAGGTATTCTTTGGTGGCCACCAGTACGCTGACGTCAGCTGCCCATGATATCGACAATGGAATTAGCATCATAGATATATAGAATGCGACCCGTGTCGTCAGGGTCTGGTCTGCGAAAAATGCGCGGTCAAGAAGAAGTGCGATGGCGAGGCATGGCAGAGCGGTTAGTGCTGCGTATAGGCGAGCTGTTTTCATGACATCCGGTCGCTGCTCGCCCGATACGACCCGTCGACGAACAGCTAAAGGTATTCCAAGGCCGAAGAGTACTTGACCGACTGCAATTATTGCCAACATCGAGGCGGCTATTCCGCGACCATCGGGGCCCAGTGCTCGCGCGACAATCGGAACCGTGGCCAGCGAGAAGAGCAAAGCGATCAACCTACCAATGGCGATCATGGAGGGTGATCCGAGGATCCTACGTACCGCTCGTCTCCACGATTTGCGTTTGATGTCCGGGTTTCCGTCAGTCATTGGGTTCTCGGGCGCTGAGCGCTCTGAGTCTGGATGGACTTAGGTTGATGACCCTTATCGTCCTCGGTGGCGTCCTCATATCCGAGTTGAATAGCAATCTGCTTCGGGTCGCCAGTTGGTTCAGGTCGATCTTTCTTCCAATCGTTGTTTCTTCGTACGAATCGATCTGCTCGGAGAAGTGCAATTGGAGTCCGATTTATCCCGCCAAATAAGGTAGGGACTGGCAGCTCGTTGGACCACTTTCGGCGACAGTATTTGTAGGTTTGCCTATATGATCCTGCTAAATTTGCCAGCCTCTTGCTGTGGTGAACTATTTGCATTGGAACTGCGTAGCTGTTCAGGCCACGCCGTTGCGCTGTCTGAACGAGGTCAGTTCCATACAGATGAAAGCCTGGAAAGTTGTCGTCGAACTGTACACCGCTGGCCACACGGACGGCAAGGAGTACTTCGTCGAGGCTCTCTACTTTATGGTGTCCGCTGCAGGAGACACCAACTACTTTTCCTGAACCAGATGACCATGCTTGTCCGTATATTTTGTTTTCGCTGTCAATTCCAACTGCGCCGATAACTGCCCACTCGGGGTCGTCGTCCGCAAGATTGTTGAGCTGCCCCAGCAGTCTAGTAAAGAATGGCGCAGGCAGGTATACGTCTTGATGTATAAAAATTAGTACCTTATATGACGCATTTTGGAGCCGCGGGTTGAAAGCCTCAGCTGGCCTTCGGCAGCCTTGGATAATCTCCAAAGGAACTTCCCCCGATGCTATTGCCGGTGACCGACGGAGGCAAAAGTCAAGCACTCGTGTGTCGTTGACTGCGGCAACGACCTGAATGTCATCGAGCGTGAGCGGGTCCATACGTCTGTCTTCCTTCATGCTCAGTAGGCGGTGGCTTCAGAAACGGGACGCCAGCGGTGTCGTCGCGGCTAATGGCACGCGGCGACGTGGTGGGACTTGACGGGAGGTGGACCTCACTGGTTCATCCTCCACCATTTATAACCACTGCTGGTCTCCATGACGGCAGATCATTCCACAACGCTGTGTTTTGGGCTTCCTACGACGGCAGTCGGTTGACGAAGTTCAGCCAGGTAAGACATGCCCCGAATCGGTCGCGCTGCGCGAGTAGGGTGGCGTCCGTCGGGAAGTAGATCGTCCACGGGTGTAAGCCGCCGAGCGGGTGATCGGAGGGTCTGGAAGACTTCGCCCTCATGCGGGGAATCATTCTGGCGGGCGGCACGGGCTCACGGCTTCATCCGATCACGATGGGAGTGAGCAAACAGCTGGTCCCGGTCTACGACAAACCGATGATCTACTACCCCCTCTCGACCCTCATGCTCGCCGGAATCCGCGAGATCCTCATCATCACCACACCCCAGGACGCCGACCAATTCGCACGCCTCCTCGGCGATGGCTCCCAATTCGGCATCTCCTTGACCTACAAGGTCCAACACGAGCCCAACGGCCTCGCCCAAGCCTTCGTCCTGGGAGCCGAGCACATCGGCACCGACTCCGCAGCCCTGGTACTCGGCGACAACATCTTCTACGGCCCCGGCCTGGGCACCCAACTCTCCCGCTTCGACACCATCGACGGCGGAGCCGTCTTCGCCTACGAGGTCTCCGACCCCACCGCCTACGGCGTCATCGAATTCGATGCGAACCGAAAAGCTGTGTCGTTGGAAGAAAAGCCCGCCGCCCCGAAATCCAACTACGCCGTCCCCGGCCTGTACTTCTACGACAACGACGTCATCGCCATCGCCCGCGACCTCGCCCCCTCCGCCCGCGGGGAATACGAGATCACCGACGTCAACCGCCACTACCTCGACGCCGGCCGCCTCCAGGTCGAAGTCCTGCCCCGCGGCACCGCCTGGCTCGACACCGGCACCTTCGACTCCCTCCTCGACGCCTCCAACTACGTGCGCACCATCGAACAACGCCAAGGACTCAAGATCGGATCCCCCGAAGAAGTCGCCTGGCGACGAGGATTCATCACCGACGACGAACTACGCGCCCGCGCCGAGACACTCGTCAAATCCGGGTACGGCCGCTACCTGCTCGACCTGATCGACCGAGGAAACCGATGACCTTTCGTGAACTGAAAATATCCGGTGCCTACGAATACACCCCACGCCAGTTCGGCGACGACCGCGGCGTGTTCTTCGAATGGTTCAAAGCGTCCGCGTTCGAGGAGACCACCGGGCGAGCGTTGGATCTGAAGCAGGCGAACTGCTCGGTCTCCGCCGCCGGAGTGCTGCGCGGGATCCACTTCACCACCAACCCACCCGGGCAAGCGAAATACGTCACCTGCGCCCGCGGAGCGTTCCTCGACGTCATCGTCGACCTGCGCGTCGGATCCCCGACGTTCGGGCAATGGGACAGCGTGCTGATCGACGACATAGACCGCAAAGCAGTGTTCCTCTCCGAAGGCCTCGGGCACGCCATCTTGTCGTTGGAAGACAATTCGACCGTCATGTACCTGTGTTCGTTGGAGTACACCCCGGCACTGGACCGCGACATCAACCCCCTCGACCCCGCGCTGGGCATCGACTGGCCCACCACCGGCCGCGACGGATCGCCCCTGACCTACGAGCTCTCCGCCAAAGACAAAGCCGCCCCCACCCTCACCGAAGCCCTCGAAGCAGGAAACCTGCCCACCTTCTAGCTACCGGATCTCGAAGATGGATATGCCCCCATTTATCCGTCCACCGGGACGAGCAAGTCTCACACCAACGCACTGACGACCGCGCTGGCGATTATTTGGTGACCCTCGTTGTTCGGATGTAGGCCGTCGGGGTCGATCACGTCCGGATGACCGGACAGTGGCTCACCGATATCGAGATACCTGGCCTCTGTGCTTGCGGTTGCGGCCTTCACCCCGTCGATCAGGGTCGCGAAGTCCGCCGGAGGTTTGGTTGAATCCCAGATCGGGCTGGTGACTATCACCTCCGTGTTCGGTGCCGCAGCCCTGATGGCCGCGAACAGCGACGATGCAACCTGGCCGGTGACGCTCGCGGTACCGGCCTCGTAGTCGTTGCGGCCACCGGACACGACGACGATGTCCGGCTGGGCCGCGGCGATCACATCCAGTTTGATTCCGTAGTCGGTTTTTTGTCCGAGGTAGCTCGTGGTGTAACCGGAACCGCCCTCAGCGAGATTGAGCTCCGACCACCCCATCGCCGCCGACACGAGCGTCGTCCAGCGCTGTCCATTCGACGACGCACCGATGCCCTTGCTGTACGAGTCACCCAGAAATGCGACCACGGGCACGGAATCCGGAATGGACACAGGCGGGGGTGTTGCTGCCTGAGGAGCCTCGGACCGCGACCCGATCTGCCATCCCACGATTCCGCTGAACGCCACGACCAACACCGAGACAGCGATCGAGATGAGCACCGTTCTGCGCCCCGTCATGATGCCCCCACTTGCCACCGCGTCACGAGATCGACCGCCGGCAGGACACGCCTTTCGGATGGGTCATCGCGACCCGCATCGTGTGGACCATGTGCTCCCACGACGGAAACTCGAAACCGGACGGCAGTGGGCGCGGACCGCTGGACAGGCTCATTGTCATGGCCTGCGCTACCGCGTCCATGTCGGTGGGATCGCAGTACCGCACCGACTCACCGAGCAATTCTCGAAAGATGGGGCGGTCGGTCACCAGCACCGGTGCCTCGAGGCGTAGCGCCTCGAGTGGAGGCAGACCGTAGCCCTCGTTCAGTGAGAGGTATACGAACAGTGCGGCATTTCTATACAGCCATGCCAGCTGCTCGGTCTCGACGAAACCGGTGTAGCGAATGGAGCCGTCGTCGATAGCAGCGAGTACTTCTTGCTCGAGCTGGTCGGCCTTCCCGTTGGCCGGCCCCACGACCACGAACGGGCGGTTGGGTGAGATCGCTCCCGAACGCACTGCTGCGGAGAGTGTTGTTGCCAGATTCTTCCGGGTGTTCAATCGACCGACGGACAACACGAAGGAGCCGGGACGGAGGTCGAGTGCGGGAGGTGGTTGCGGATCGGCGTCGAGCAAGGATTGCGAGATGCCGAAGCCGGTTACCGCTGTGGGCGTCAGCCGAGGGTTGTGCCGAACGATGCGCGCGGCCTCGGTGTTGCTACTGACGAACAGCACACTCGCCGCGCGAGCGGCGATCATAATGGGGGAGAGATAGATGCGCTCGATCGTGGTGAACCACTCCGGGTTGGACTGGAACAGAGCATCGTGTACGAAGACGGCCGATTTGCCCAGCAGCGGAGAGTAATTCGACCCCCATGCCATGTCATATGGACCTGTGCGTACTCGTATCGACAGCTCCACCATGTTCTTCAGCGGCTGCGTAGGCAGGTATGTGCGGATCCATCGCACCCCTTGCCGTTCCAAGTCTGCCGCCTCCGCCGCTGTGGGACTGCGCCGCAGCGCCACGGTCAGTACGTCGCCCGGGAACTCGCGTCGCCACGCCGCGATCTTCTCGTGTGTGATGACGATGCCGGCGGGGGGACCGTCGAACCAGTAGTACCCATCGAACAGGACCCTCATGTCGTCTCCGTTCTGTCGCGTCGGGGCAGTACGACGAGCATCGCCACCGCCACCGCGATGCGTAGTCCGCTCAGGACTATCAACGTCCACACCAAACCTGCTGCACCGCCAACGAATACGCCGATCGTTTGGCTACCTACGTCGACGAGCACCGAGGCCAGTCGGGCTCGATGTGTGAACACAGGGCCGACGAAGAATCGGGTGGCCATCAGTGCCACCTCGAAGGTCTGCGTAGACAGGATCGCCATTCCCACCGGAACCACGTACGGCAGCGCAGCGGCGGGACCGATGTCGGAGAACAGCGTCGAAAGCGCCGTGTAACCCACCACCCCACACGCGCCGAGGCCGAGGGCCACCGCGATGTTCCAGCGCACCGAGACCGCGAGTACTGCACGGGTTCCCTGCGCGCTGAGTGTGGCGAACTGTTTGAAGATCAACGGCTGGATGCTCTGGATGATCACGAACGCCGGCGCGAACACCGGTGAATAGGCGAACCGGATCCCGGCAGTGGCAGTGTTGTCCTGAATCAGATACAGCAGCAGTGTGGCGATCTGGCTTCCGAATCCCAGGTAGACGGCCTCTGCGGTGATCCGCCACGCGATGGCGAAGTGCGAATCGGACTTACTGGTGGAGGTGGCTGTGCCGCAGAAGACGAGCCCGGCCGCGAGCACGATCAGCAACGTACAGAACCAGATCGGCAGCAGCGCACTGTTGTCGACACCGAGCGCGATCGTTCCCGCAGCGAGGAGTGCGCCGACGGCGTAGAGCCCCGCCAACAGTGCCGCATGCGAGTAGCTGCCACGGATGATGAGCACCTGACGCGGGAGATCGGAGATCACCATCGTCGCTGCCAGAGCTCCCACCGCGGCGGCATAGCCCCAATCGCCGCCGTGGCTTGTCCACGCGAACGAAGCAACACCGACCACAGTCGCGAAGACAAGGGTTCCGCGCCAACTCGACCACCGGTCGATGGAATCCTCGGGGCTGATACCTATTCGTGCTGCGTCGACGATGGGGGCGTAGATCCCCCACGCTCGTGAGGTCCCAACGGCGATGAAACCCAGTGCGGCACCGACCGACAGCGAAGCGAATTCGCCGACAGTCAACGACACACCGGCCGCGACGTTGAAGACGAAGAAGCCGAGGGACCACAAGCCTTGGTCGAGAGTGCGGACCAGAATGCCGGCTCGGGTGACGGTCGAGTTCTCGACCGAGGGGCTGGCGGTCATCGTGGCCGACCCACTCGGCCAGGCATCGCTGCCCCGAACGCCAGGCCCTCGGCGTACAGCTGCGCGGCGAGGTCGACAAACCGCTGCTTGGTCCACTGCGTCGTGCTGATGCGCGGCATGGTGGATGCTCGGACGACAGCCGCCGCCAACATGTCCCGTGTGGTCGCCGGGTCGGCAGGGAGCACGACCCCGGACGTTCCGGAATCCTCGAGCACCGAGCTGGCGCCGGTTCGCTCGAAGCACACCACCGGGAGCCCGCACGAGGCCGCCTCGCCCACCACGCCGCTCGCACCTTCCCGGCCCGAGGGATGCATCAGCACATCCGAATGGACCATCATGTCCAATACCGCTGCGCGGTCGAGGGATCCGTGGAAGGTCACTCGATCGTGCACGCCCAGAATCTCTGCCCTTCTGCGCAGGTACGCGCCGTGGCTCGTACTGTCGAAGCCCACGATGTGCAGGTGGGCGTTCTGCAGCATGGTCGACGCCAACGCCTCGATCGCCAGTTCCTGCCGCTTGCGCGTGATGAGGTGCCCGACGACGAGGATCTCGATTCCGTCGTGGTCGGCCCGAGACGGCCGTGCGGTGGGAAGATCAACCACGACGTTGGGAAACCGCCGGAACTCGGTATCAAAGTGTCCGACAGTCGCTTCCATCGCTCCGTTCTGCGCGAGTACGAGATCGCATTGCCGCGCGATGCGCGTCGCCGGAATCGATGCCACACGGTCCCGAACCGTCTGCAGAATCCTATGTCGACGTGATGCGGGCGAGGTGGGCGAAATGGCGAACACCGCGGCGACGCCGCCCGCCCCGACCGGCCCCCAGACTTTGTAGGTGTTCGGTGACATCCTCGTGATCGGTGTCGACAGTATCTCCGATGCGAACGTCACGTGATGCGCGTAGACCACGGAGTGTCTCCGCTCGATCTCGCGAATGTGTCTGACAGCCAGTCGAACCCATAATTCGTGCTCGAGCCGGGTGAACCGAGGATAGTGCCAACGAAAGAACGGCGGTGCCAGTGGAATCTCGACGGTGACGATCTCGAGGTGCTGCTCGAGCTCGGCAGGAACCCGCCCGGCGCAGGCTTCGGCAGAACGGCGCATCGTCACCAGGACCACCGTTGCATCCACGGTTCGAGCGTGCTCGAGGGTGGCGATCAAGAACTGCCAGCCGATCCCCGGTTCGCTGGGCATGTCCGGGTGAACCGTAAACGAGGACAACACGATTGCACGCGGTCGACCATCGGACGCCGCGAAGGTCATCGCGACCCCGCGAGGCGATGCCGTCTGCGCCGTCGGGGCGATCCGTGGGACGCCGGCGTCCGGGCATGCGTCTCTGCGTTCCGAATCGGTGTGGTCGCCGTCAGTGCGAGGAAGACCCAGGGGAATGCCAACCAGATCACGCTGGTCACGGATGTGCAGATCGCCAAGCCCAGAAACAAGGGAAGGGCGTGCGCTTTGTCTCGGGCGGCCAGGAACAGTGCGACGGCGAAGACGGCGAAGAAGGCCGAGCCCACGAAGCCCACGTCGTACAGAAGTGACAGCCACATCGAGCTGAGATACGCGGGGCCGGTATTGGTCGGGTCGACGGGGTTGAACTGCGAGAACGTGTTCAGTCCGGTTCCGAACGACGACGCGCCCCAGCCGCGTGCGGCAATTTGATCGATGGCGTTGTTCCACAGTTGGACGCGGTAGGCACCGGTCCCGCTCTGTGTGTCGATCACGTGGACCACGCGCCACAGAAACGTGTCCTCGTCACCCACGCGGTAATACACGTCCTGCAGGTAGAAGGCGACGAGGGTGAACGCGGCCACCGCCGAGACTACGGCTGTGGGATAACGCTTGACGCAACGGAACAAGACGCAGACGGCGATGAGCGCAAGGGCAATCCAGGCCGATCTGGTGGACGTCAGTATCAGTGCGATAGTGATCGGGATTGTCATCACCAGAACGTGTTTGGTCACGGCCGGGGTGCCGGCGAAGTAGTAGTCGATGCCCAGCCATCCGAAGCACAAGCAGCCCATGATGTTGTACTCGAAGGCCAGGCCGTCGATGCGGGTACTCGGATCGAGTACGAAGGCAGCGATGCTCACAACGCAGATGAACCCGAGAATCGTTGTGCCGGAACGGACGAAGAACCTGAGGTCGAGAGCCGACGTGACGAGTGGAACCACCGCGACGAGCGCGACGAGCAGCTGGATGGCCATGCGCAGGCTCGCTCCGGGTCGAGAGCGAAGACCATGCTCGACGCGAGTGCGACTGCGATGAGTCCGGCCCCGCCGAGGACGAGACCCGGACCGAGTGAGTTGCCGACGCTCGCGGGCGGGTCCCGCCGTACATGGGCGTGCAGGGCGAGCAGGAACAACGGTGTTGCGAAGTACTCGGGACGAATGCTCAGCCCTGCGACCGTCACCTGAACACCGTTGGAGCACAACGCGAAGAAGAAGACGCACCATGCCCATTCCATGCTTCTCAAGGATCCGACAGCGAGGACAACAGCAATCGCCGCCGCCAGCGCGATCGAGGCGATCGTGGGAACGGCCAGCGCCAGGTACACGACGACGGAGGCAGCGCAGACGAGTCCTGTCATTTCTGCAGAGGATTGGCCTGCTCTGCGGCCTACTCGCCCGGTGAGGAACATCGGGTCAGTGCCGGTTGGTGCGCACGGGTGCCGATTGCGTCGGCGGTGTTGGCACTCGACCAGGCTCGAAGTCGTAACCGTATTGATCTCGTCCGCGTCCCGTTGCCGGGACCATCGACATGACCACACCGAGCAGCGAGGCACCCACGTTCTCGAGGTTGGCCGCAGCGCGCGTCAATTCCTCGCGGCGGGTGTATCCGTACCGCGTGACCAGGATGGTGCCATCGCATTGTGTGGCGAGAGTGGCGGCGTCGGTGACCGTCAACAGGGGAGGCGAATCCACCACCACGTAGTCGAAGGCCCGTCCCAGATCACGCAGAAGGGATTGGGCAGTGGAGCTTCCCAGCAGTTCGCTCGGATTGGGCGGGTCCGGGCCCGAACCCAGTGCCCACAGATCGGTGTGGCCGGTGGTCTGCACCACCTCGTCGAGGCCGGCGTCGTGTGCGAGAACGGAACTGGCCCCTACCGAGCCGACGATGCCGAGGTCGGGCTGTCTCGCTGCTTGAACAACAGGGATGCATGGGTCCCGAGGTGTCGAGAATCACCCTCGCTTAGGCCTGGGTGGCGAAGCTCTTTATCGTTCCTGCTCTAGCTGGGGCGAACGCTGCTGGCTCTCCTAGCCCGGTAGTGAATTCTGAAGTCGAAATTAGGGACACGGATTGTCGTGACACGTCACAACAGGGAATTCGCCGAGTAAGTCTCGTGAATCAAACGAATGAGTGTGCGGCTTCAGTGTCAGTACTCATCCGGTGCACGGCGATCGAATACTTATGTAACGATTGAGCCACACAGTAGCCCGTTGCGGGGTTGTAGGAACGGACGAGGAGCTCGAAGCATGGAGATACAGGATTATCTGAAAATCCTGAAGGCGAGATGGATCATCATCGCCGTAACCGTGGTCGTAGCGATCCTCGGTGCCCTGGGCGCGTCCCTGCTGACAACGCCGCTGTACGAGTCGAGCGCCAGGATGTTCGTTTCAACGTCTGGAGGAACCTCGGTCAACGAGGCATACCAGGGCAACTTGTTCTCCCAGCAGCGTGTCGCCTCGTACTCAGAACTGGTGACCAGTGAGGCGTTGGCAACTCGGGTTCTGGCTGTGCTGCCGCTGAATCTAACTGCATCGCAGTTGGCGGCAAAAGTGAAAGCATCGTCCACTCCCGACACGGTCCTATTCGACATCACCGTCACTGATTCGTCCCCTTCGACGGCACGCGATATCGCGAACGCGATGGCGTCCGAGTTGACCACGCAGGTCGAAGAGCTGGAGACACCCGCAGACGGCGGGAGTCCATCCGCCGGAGTCAAGACTTTCCAGCAAGCGGATGCCTCGTCCACTCCGGTCAGCCCGAAGACCAAGCGCAATCTCGCCCTGGGTGCGGCTGTCGGCCTTCTGCTCGGAATTGCCCTCGCGGTGCTGCGCGACCGGCTCGACAACACCATCAAGGGTCGTCGAGAAATCGAGTCGATCTCCGGCAAGGCGCTCGTCGGCACAATTCCGTTCGACAAAGAACGGAAGGCACATCCGGCTGTCGACTTCCAAGACCTCACTCAATCGGCTAGCGCCGAGGCGTTCCGTGAGCTGCGCACCAACTTGCAGTTCCTCGAGGTTGACCATCCACCACGAGTCATCGTCGTCACTAGTGCGATCCCCAGTGAAGGCAAGACGACCACCGCAGTGAATCTCGCTGTCGCCCTGGCCGAAGCAGGCCACCACGTGGCTCTCGTGGAGGGCGATCTGCGTCGGCCGCGCGTCTCGAAGTACATGGGTCTCATTGGCTCGGTCGGAATGAGTACCGTTCTCGCCGGCCAAGCAACGGTAGAAGAGGTGCTGCAGCCCACCAAGTACGAGGGTCTGCAGGCCATGGCCTCGGGCCCCATCCCGCCGAACCCGTCCGAGCTGTTGGGCTCGGAAGCCTCGCGTGCTCTGTTGGTCGAACTGCGTTCGAGGTTCGACTACGTTATCGTCGACGGTGCCCCGTTGCTGCCCGTCACCGACTCGGCTGTCCTCACCACCCATGCGGATGGTGCTCTGCTCGTCACCCGCTACGGACACACGAAGTCCAACGAACTCGCGCGAGCGATCGGCAATCTCGAAACCATCGGTGCCCGTGTCCTCGGCGTGGTGCTGGCGTTGACCCCGTCGAAGAAGGGGGACATGTACAGCTACTCGTACAACTACACCGCCGATACCAACCTGCCTCGTCAGGTTGTGCCCCCGGTGCCCGCACCGGCACCGCAAGGCCCGGTCGAGCCATCTGGCCCGGTCGCTGCACCCACGCCGCCGCAGGCTGCATCGACATCCACCGGCTCGGCGCAGCCTGCGCCTTCGGCACCGACCGAAACTGCACGCTCGGCCGTCAGCGCGGCTCCATACGGACGAGCGCGGCGTCCCGAAGTACACACCGACCCGCCTAGAAACGGTACGGACAACCCCCGCTTCCGTAAATAGTCGGTTCCGTCGACAGAACTAGCGCGGCCGAGATTACTCACAGCCACAACCCGAAATGCCCCGCCACAATTGCTGTGGCGGGGCATTTCGACTGTTGGAGGCTAGACGCGACCCTCGAATTCCGCGACCACGAACAGCACGGTTAGTGCAAGCGTCAGGACTATCAACGCGATCCAAACAAATGGATGCGCCTTTTCTGGTGGCCTGACCCGGTCCCTACGTCGTTTTCCGAACACGGAACGAACTGTAAGTCAGCCGAAGAACAACCGCAGCCCCGTCGCGCCTAGTGTGACGAAGACGCGCGGGGCTGGGGTTATCGGGCTGTCAGCGCTGGGCTGTCAACGCTGGGGAGTCAACATTGCGGGACGTCGATGCTGACCGTCGGCTGATCGACCAAAGGTTGCACGGGCACCGTCGCCTCACCCGGAGCTGACGGCTCCTCGAGTTCCCAGGTAACCGTCTGCGACTTTCCGGGCGGAATGGTCAGATACGCGGCCTGCACAGGACGACCCAATTCGGTTCCGGCCTGGATGGAGAATCCGGAAACGCCGTTCACCTTCATGGACGTGATCTTCGCGCCCTGAGTGCCGTACAGATAGACGATCGACTCGTTGGTGCCGTACGGGACGTTGGGCTGGAATGTGCTCGCCACGTACGACGTCAGGCCGTTCGGATCCACATTGTTGGTCAGGGTCGCCGTCACTGTCGACTTACGGGTCCCGGCGGTGCAGGATTCTGCGGAATATTTGATATCGCGGGCCAGGTAGTAATCGAGCTTGTTGCCACCGGCATTGTTGACTACCACATTGGCGTAGGGAGCCGGGCTGTCCGGCAACACGTGACCCACCTTGGTACCGGCCAGAATTGCCTCCTCGGCCGGATCTGCGCTCCACACCGAAATTCGACCTTCACTGCCGGCGCGGCCCACCGCGTCGAGCAAAGATCTGGTGGGGGCAGCGCCCGTCGTCATCTTCTGTACCACTGCGGACGCAATCTGCTGTAGATACGCCTTGCGTGCCAACTGGTCGTCGCCGAACCTCGAATAGGCTGTGCTGAGGGTGATTTCGACGACGTTGTCTGCGGTGATCTGTTCACCGCCGGCCAGCGTGACCGGCCCGGTAGCTCCGAGGATGTAGCTCAACGCAATCGGATCGGTGGCTATGGCACCGTTGAGCACCTCACCGGTCTGCTCGGTCCACATGGACGACCAGATCTGGCCGGCATACGGAAAGTGCGGGCTCGCATTCGAGTTACGGAAGTCGGTCGTGGTGTTACGCGGCGCCCACAGTGCGTTGTACTCGGGGCCCAGGTCGATGGGCTGCTTCGCAAATTCGAGTTCGTTGTTGCTGCCGAGGGTGTCGACACGGGCGGTGCCGTTCTCGGCGCGAATGATGCCGTAGCCACCGAGCAGGCCGCCGGTACCGCGGGCCTCCGCGTTGGTCTGGAACGCGAGAAAGTAACTGCGCGGGCCGTTGTCGCCGAGCATCGACGGCAACAGCTGACTGGCGATGCGCGTGTTGGTGAGCAGGCCTGCGAGGTCGTGTGTTTGATCGATCAACGACGTACGTGCATCGCTGACGACACTGAGGAATGCGGGCTCGTCCACCTGCTGGGCTTGGAGGCTCAATTCCTCGGCTGCGGCGGCGGTCTGCTCCAGCACAGGTTGTGCGTCCCGGAGAGCGGCGGTATCGACCTTGCCGCCACCTTCGACGAGGCTGCTCGGGTTCAGGCTTTCGCCCGCCGTCGATGCGGGAGTGAGGACGTCCACGGCTAAACCGTGCACCACATCGGTGATCTGAGCTACCGATTTCAGCGGACTACCAAGGTAAGGAACGGCTTTCGCTATCGAAAACGGGACGGACGACGTTGCCGACACCGCGTCGTCCGCCGATTCCGAGGCCCGAGCGGCCGCGGCCTCGGCACCGGCCGCATCACCGTCGAGCAGAGCATCTTTCGCCTGCGTAGCGGAGTCGCGCGTCGCGTTCAGGCTGGACTGAGCGGTGTAGGCCTCGTACCCCAGCCACACCAGAAACGCGACGAGGACGACCAGCAGCACCCCCACCGTCAGGAGAATCGGCCGCTTCTTGCCGGATCGAGAACCACGAACATCGGTGGAACTGGTCGCCATTGTCGGTGGCCTCTCGGTCATAGGAAGTCGGTCGAGTGCATAGCCTAAAGGGGAGCGGCGGTTCCGGCGTACCTGTCGTTCGATCCGGGTAGAGCATTCACAGTGGGTCGACTAGGTTTGTTACGGGCGATGTAGATCGACGTTGCTGGGCGGCACGTCAGCCGAAAATTCACGCCGTCGAAGCATATGCGTTGAGGAGGTCATCGAGTGTCGCCAGAGGTTGGTGAGCTGTTCGAGGATGGCCGCTTCCCTTTGTCCGCTGCTCAGATGAATATCTACCTCGCCCAGCAGCTGGCACCGGACGTGCCGTTCACCATCGCGCAGTACGTCGAAATTCGCGGCGACATCGACCCGGCCGTGCTGATCCGAGCCACGGACATCGCCTGCAGGCAACTCGAATCGCCCGCAGTGCGGATCGGACTGCACGACGGTCATCCGTATCAGTGGCGAGACCTCCGGGTGCCGTACGCGATGATCTATCGCGATTTCCGAGACCGCGAGAATCCCGTCGAGGATGCTCAGCGCTACATGAACGAGCAGTACCGTCGCCCCGTCGATCTGGTTCGCGATCAGTTGATCGCCTCCGAGATCATTCAGGTGGGTGAGGCGCACTACTACTGGTACAGCCGCGCCCACCACATCGTCATGGACGGACTCGGCGCGATCTCCGTCCAGGAACGCACCGCCGCGGTGTACACCGCATTGACCGAGGGCACCGAGATACCCAAGACGCGCGCTATCGGCGTCCGTGAGATCTACGACTACGAGGCCGCGTACCCCAACTCCTCTCGCTACGACACCGACCGCCAGTACTGGCTCGGCCGACTCGACGGCCACCTCGACGCACCCCGACTGGCCGGCAACACGTACACGCGCGCGGCACCGAGCGGCGTGACGGTGAGTGTGGGTGCCGTGCTGGACGCAGACCTCACCGAAGCCGTGGCGGCCGTGGCACATCGGTACAACAGCTCCGATGTTCCCGTCGTGCTCGCTACGTTCGCGCTGTATCTCGCGCGCATGACCGACACCGACGACGTGATGCTCAGCCTCCCGGTATCGGGGCGAGCCACCACCAAACTGCGGGAATCGTCCGGCATGATGTCCAACGTCGTGCCCCTGCGCATCGGCGTCGAACAGGGTGTGACCGTCGAAGAACTCCTCCGACGTATTCAGGTGGAACTCACCGGTGCGCTGCGCCATCAGCGATTCCGCGTCGAGGACATGCAGCGCGAGACCGGCGACGGCACCGGCAGCGCCGCCGCTGGACGCGGAGTGTTCGGCCCCACGGTCAACATCATGATGTACAACAGCACAATTCGGCTCGGCGACGTCATCGGCGAATACCGCGTACTCTCCAGCGGCCCGATCGACGACATGATGGTCAACGTCTACCCCGGAGTTGCCGGCACCAGCACCCGCGTCGACTTCCTCGGCAATCCGGCTCTCTACTCCACCGATGAGCTCGCAGCCCATCACCGCCGGTTCCTGGCACTGCTGCGTGCGGTGGTCAATGCCCCTGAGGGCCTCGCGGTATCGGAACTCGATGTGCTCGACGCCGAGGCCGGATCAGCGTTGCTGACGGCACGTCCAGTAGACACGGTGACGCCGGCACCGCTGCCGTCGCTGCTGCGACGCGGTGCGGTGGTGCGTGCCGCGGGTGTCGACCAGTCCAGTGAGGACTTCACCCGGGTCGCAGAACACATTGCAGCGCAACTGGTCTCGCTCGGTGCAGGCATCGAGAAGCGCATCGCCGTGGCGATGGAACGCTCCTACGAATCCCTGCTCGCCTCGTGGTCGATCTCCACGGCCGGGGCCTCGTTCGTTCCGGTCGACCCCACCGAGCCCACCGAGCGGCTGGCCACGGTGCTGGCCGGCGCAGACATCGAATTCGGTATCACCACCAAGGATGTGCTGGAACAACTTCCGAGCACCATCGAATGGTTCGACATCGAGGATCTGCTCGACGCGAACGAACGTGACCTCGCGCCGCCGGCGTTGCACGTCGACAACGAGGCCTACGTCATCCACACGTCGGGCTCGACCGGAAAACCCAAGGCCGTCAGTGTCACTCATCGCGGCCTGGCGCAACTGGCCGACAACGTCGTCGAGCGGTATGCCGTCACCGCCGACTCGCGAGTGCTGCACCTGGCCTCGCCGGTGTTCGACGCGTCCATCCAGGAGGTTCTTGCTGCATTCGCGGCGGGTGCCACCCTGGTGATCGCCCCGGCCGATGTCTACGCCGGGCCTGCCCTCGCCGAGTTTCTGGCCGGCGAGAAGATCACCCATCTGATCACCTCGCCGACGGTGCTGGCGACACTCGACCCGGCGGATCTGCACTCCATCGAGGTCTTCGACGTCGGCGGCGAAGAGTGCCCACCCACATTGCGGGACCGGTTCGCCACTGCTGAACGAACGATGTTCGACGCCTACGGCCCCACCGAGACAACGGTATTGGCGACACTGTCTGACCCGATGGTCGCCGGTGACCGCATCACGATCGGTGCGCCACTGCCGGGCGTTCGTGCGCTGGTACTGGATTCGCACCTGCGGCTCACACCCCACGGCGGCGTCGGCGAGCTGTATCTCGGCGGCGACGGACTCGCCCGCGGATACGACGGCCAACCCGGTTCGACCGCGACGCGGTTCGTTGCCGACCCGGGCGTGGCGGGAGCGCGGCTGTACCGGACGGGCGACATCGTCCGATGGTCGTTCGACGGGTCCTCACTCGAGTACCTGGGCCGCTCCGACCAGCAGATCCAATTGCACGGGCGTCGACTCGAACTCGGCGAGATCGAATTCGCAGCAACCTCTTTCGCTGGAGTGACCGCGGCCGCGGCCGTCGTTCGTGACGATCGACTGGCCCTGTACGTCACCGGTGTCTCCGACGGGCTCGACAGCCACTTGCGGAACCGGTTGCCGGCATGGATGACTCCCCGCCACATCGTCGTTCTGGACGCACTGCCGATGACGGCAGGCGGCAAGGTCGACCGCCGGGCACTACCGGCCCCCACCGCGCCGACGGACACCGAGTACGTGCCACCGCAGACCGAGACCGAACGTGCTGTCGCCGCAGCCTTCGCCGACGTCCTTGGCGTCGAGGAGGTGGGGCGTGAGCACTCATTCTTCGACCTCGGCGGTGATTCGCTCAGCGCCACCCGAGTTCTCGCTCGCCTCGGCTCGGGAGTCTCGCTCACCGCGTTGTTTGCCGACCCCACCGTCCGCGCCGTCGCGGCCGCCATCGATGCGTCCGCCGAGCGCGAAGTCTCCCTCGACCTGCTCGATACCGTTCTGCCGGAACATGTTCCGATGTCGTACGCGCAACAACGCCTGTGGTTCCTCAACCAGTTCGACCCCACATCACCTGCCTACAACATGCCCATCGCCATCCGGGTCGCAGCGGGTAGCGATGCGTCGTTGGTCCTGACAGCACTGCGCGATGTCGCCGAACGACACGAGGCGCTGCGCACCTACTACCCGGACGACGGTGACGGTCCGCGGCAGGTGGTGCGGCCCACCGACACCGTCCTGGTCGGTGTACCGGCGCGCACTGTGCCCGAGCATCACCTCGACGACGCCGTCGCGGCTATTGCCGGGCACGGATTCGACGTCGCGGCCGACGTCCCCATCCGGGCAGCGCTGCTGAGCGCGGAGGAGTCCGGCGACACGGTGGTCGTCGTGGCAGTGCACCACATCTCGATGGACGGATGGTCCCTCGACCCACTCGTGCGCGACTTCGCGTTCGCCCACGCATCACGCACGGCCGGTCATGCACCGACGTGGCCACGCCTACGCGCGCAGTACGGCCAGTACTCGGTGTGGAACCGCGCGACGGTGGATGCGGTTGCCGACGAACAACTCTCGTTCTGGACCTCGGTGCTGGGGGAGCGCGACACCGCGTTGGCGGAATTGCCATCCGACTTCCCCCGGCCTGCCGTGCAATCGATGACCACCGATGCGGTTCCGTTCGAGATCGGGCCGGACCTGCATGCGGGAATCCGCGAGCTGGCGCGGTCGAACAACGCAACCACGTTCATGGTGGTCCATGCCGCGGTGGCTGCAGCCCTGAGTCGATTCGGCACGTCGAACAGCGTGGTGGTCGGATCTCCCACGGCCGGGCGAGGCCACGAGGCGCTCGACGAGATGGTCGGAATGTTCGTCGGAACACTCCCTCTCGCAGTCACAGTGGACCCGGCCGGCAGTTTCGCCGACCTGCTGGATGCCGTCCGTTCCGCAGACCTCGACGCCTTCTCGCACTCGGACGTGCCGTTCGAGCGCATCGTCGACGCGGTGACGACCGATCGATCGCTGGACCGGCACCCGCTGTTCCAGGTGATGCTGGCATTCGACAACGCACCGCACCGATCGGTCGAGGACCTGCCGTTCTCGGTGCTGGAGATACCCACTCGTACCTCGGAGTTCGACCTCAATCTCGTGCTGGAGGAATCCTCCGCCGGACAGGCCGAATCCGCCGGTCTGGTCGGACAGATCGAATACGCGTTGGACCTGTATCAGCGGGCCACCGTCGAACAGTTCGCATCGGCGGTGACGGCAATCCTGCAGGCGGCGGTGTCGGACTCCGCATTTGTCGTCGGCAACCTCGCTCTCGCCGATGAGCCGACACAGCCGACCGAATCCGGCACCGGCACGCTTCTCGACGTGTTGACCGGTGGAACAGCGGATTCGGTGGCGATCGATGGCCCGGAATCGCTGACGTACTCCGAACTCGATCGTCGGTCCAACCGAATCGCACGCCTGCTGATCGCCCACGGCGTGGGACCGGAAACCCTCGTCGCGTTGTCGCTCGAGCGCTCGGCCGAGTACATCGTGGCGCTGTGGTCCGTGGTGAAGGCCGGCGGAGCATTCGTACCGGTGGATCCCCGCTACCCGGCGGCCCGACGGGAACAGATGCTGGGGCCCATCGAGATCGGCTTCGGCGGAACGGAACCGGGAGTGCTGTGGATCGAGGAGAGCCACGCGCAGACGTTCAGCGAAGCGCCACTGACCGACGCCGACCGCCTGGACACGCTCGAACCCGCGCACCCGGCGTACGTGATCCATACGTCGGGTTCCACCGGCACGCCCAAGCCCGTCGTCGTGACGCATCAGGGTGTGTATTCGCTCGCGCAGCACGTTGTTTCGCGCTATGGAGTCGAAGCGGCGTCGCGAGTGCTGCACGGATACTCGGTGAACTTCGATGCTGCGGTGCTCGAGCTCGTGCTCGCCTTCGGGGCCGGAGCGACCATGGTGATCGCGCCACGTGACTTCCTCGGCGGTGAGGAGATGGCGGCCTTCCTCGCCGAGCACCGGGTGACTCACTACCTGTCCACGCCCGCGGTACTCGCGACGGTGCCGCCGGTGGCCGGCGTCGAGACCGTTGCCGTCGGCGGAGATGTGCTGGGTGCCGGGGTCGTCGACGAGTGGTCGCCCGGACGGTCGATGCTCAACGCCTACGGACCCAGTGAAGCCACGGTGGTGGCCACCCTGGCCGATTCGCTGCGCGCCGGAGAGCCCGTCACGATCGGCCGGCCGTTGGATCACGTCGGAGCGTTCGTGCTCGACGACCGGTTGCAGCCGGTGCCGCTCGGAGGCGTCGGAGAGCTGTATCTCGCGGGGTCAGGAGTAGCTCGCGGCTATCGAGCCGATCCGGCGTCCACCGCCGCGCGCTTCGTCGCAACCGAC
Organism: Rhodococcus sp. NPDC077669; assembly: GCF_040686915.1. Lineage (NCBI taxonomy): Bacteria > Bacillati > Actinomycetota > Actinomycetes > Mycobacteriales > Nocardiaceae > Rhodococcus > Rhodococcus sp. NPDC077669. The sequence continues at coordinate 215,370 of NZ_JBFBMD010000006.1, forward strand.
GGCGGTGCCCGGATGTACCGGACCGGTGATCTCGTCCGACGTGAGCTGTCGGGACTGCTCGACTACCGCGGCCGGCGCGATGACCAGGTGCAGATTAACGGTGTGCGCATCGAACTGGGCGACATCGAGAGTGCGCTGACGGCACATCCCGACGTCAGTGCAGCAACAGCACTGGTGGTCGACAACAGAATTCACGCCTGGGTGGTGGGAATCAGCGAGTTCGACGCGGCTCAGTGGCTCTTGGACCGGCTGCCGTTGTCGATGCAGCCGGCCGTGATCACGTCGATCGACCGTATTCCGTTGACCGGCAACGGAAAGGTGGACAAGGCGGCCTTGTTGCCGGCGATGATGCCGGACTCCGAACCGGGTGTCGGACGTACGTTGACGCAGGACGTCATTCTCGGAATCTTCGCCGACACGTTGGGAATCGACGCCCCCGCGGTCGACAGCAATTTCTTCGTCCTCGGGGGAGACTCCCTCGCGGCCACCCGCGTCGCCACCCGCATCAGTGCGGTGCTCGGCGTTCGGGTGCCGGTGCGGACTGTGTTCGAGGCCCCCACCGCGGCGCAGCTCGCGTCGGCGATCGAGTTGCTGTCCGAAAACTACACCGCGCTCCCTGCGCTGGTGCACCGCGCGGATGCGCGCTCCTACTCCGGCCTCGCGCCGGCCGAGCGACGAATCTGGCTGCAGAATCGATACGACCCGACATCGGCGGCTTACAACATCGCCTTCGAGGTAACGCTTCCGGAAGGCCTCGACCTCGAGGTGCTACGCGCGGCGATTGCCGATGTGCTGGAACGGCATACGCCGCTCCGCACGGTATACCCGTCGACGGGCGATGGGCCCGTGACCGTCGTGCTCGATCCGCAGATCGTGCTCTCGACCCTGGACGACGCCCATGCGGGCATCGGCGGGGTGGCACAGCAGGGCTTCGACCTGACCGTCGAGGCACCGCTACGACTCATGCTCGCGGGACGTCGCGGTGAGCGCGTGTTGACCGTCGTCGCCCACCACATCGCGGTCGACGGCCTGTCGCTACGTCCACTGAGCCGCGACATCGAGACGGCTCTGCTGGCTCGAACGGCCGGAGCTACACCGCAGTTCACTCCACTCGCCGTCGACTATCCGGACTACCGCGTGTGGCAACGCGACGTCCTGGACGCGGTGGCGTCCGACCAACTCGACTTCTGGCGTCGCACCCTGGCCGGCTTGCCGGAATTCCTCGACCTGCCCACCGGCACTCCTGACGCCGAGCAGGAGGCGTCGGGAGTCCAGTTTGCCGTCGACGCAGACACTTTCGCGAGTCTGCGGTCGCTCGCGCATCGTCTGGGCGCGACGGTCTTCGTCGTCGTCCACGCGGCGCTGGCGGCCGTACTCGCGGAGGCCAGCGGAACTCGGGATATCGCCATCGGAACTCCGGTGTCGGGCCGAGCAGATCCGGCACTCGACCACCTCGTCGGCATGTTCGTCGGCACCGTTGTCCTGCGGACCGACGTCGATCCGGCGTCGACGTTCGAGGATTTCGTGACCGAGGTGCGCAATCGAGACCTCGATGCCTTCGCGAACTCGGACGTCCCGTTCGAGTGGGTGGTGGACGCGGTACAACCCACCCGCGCCGTCGACACGCACCCGCTGTTCCAGGTGCTTCTGGCCTTCGGTGACGTCAGCACGCCCACAATCGAATTGGGCCCGAGCGCCGTCAATCCGCGTCGAGTGGATATCACGGCGACGCAATTCGATCTGGAATTCGTCGTCGAAGAATCCGATGCCGGGCTGCTGGGCACTCTCGCGTACTCCGCCGACCGGTTCTCCCAGGCGGTCGTCACCGGACTCGCGGAACGTCTGACGACTGTGTTGCACACGGTCGCCGGGGCACCGGACCTTCGGCTCGGCAGTGCAGAATTCGGTCGGGGTGGATCGGCGGTCGTGTCCCGTCGAGACGGTACGGCCGATCAGTCCACACTGGCGCAAGTATTCATGCGGGCGGCGAGTAGCTGGCCCGACAACATCGCGGTGGTCGGCGATGCACGATCAGTGACCTACCACGAGCTGGACAGGCAATCGAATGCATTGGCCGACAACCTCGTCCGGGCCGGCGTCGAGCCGGGTTCTCTGGTGGCGATCGCCCTGCCGCGTTCCGTCGAACACATCACCGCGATCTGGGCCGTGGCCAAGACCGGTGCCGGCTTCCTGCCGATCGACCCGTCACAGCCCGCCGCGCGCGTACGGGAGATACTCGATCGCGCTGCCCCCGTCACGGGAATCACGTCCGTGGACTTCCACTCGGCCGGAAACGACTGGCTGACGGCTGATGGTGACGAGCTCGACCACTTCCAGTTACGCGAAGCACCCGTCGACAGCACGGCGTACGTCGTCTACACCTCGGGATCGACCGGGGTACCCAAGGGTGTGCGGGTGACGCACCGCGGCATCGCGAATCTCGTTCAGAGCCAACGAGACCTGTTCGACGTCGAGCCGACATCACGCGTGCTGCAGTTCGCGTCACCAAGTTTCGATGCGTCGATCTTCGAGACGCTGATGGCCGTCGGTGCCGGAGCGAGCGTGGTGATCGTGCCGCCCGAGGTGCATGGAGGGCGTGAGCTCGAAGCGCTCATCGACGGGTACCAGGTGACCCATGCTTGCCTCACGCCGACCGTGCTGCAGGTGACCGACTCTGCGGCTCTGCCTTCTCTTCGTGTGGTCGTCATGGCCGGCGAGGCCGCCAATTCTGCACTGCTGCAGCGGTGGTCGCAGGATCGTTCGGTGTTCAACGCGTACGGGCCCACCGAGGGGACCGTCATGAGCACCTGCACCACGCATCAGCGGGACTGGGCAGCAGCTGCGGTGACCATCGGCGAGCCGACCCTCGGATTCGACACGGTGGTTCTCGACGCGCGTTTGCGACCGGTGGGCACCGACGTTGTGGGGGAGCTGTACCTGGGCGGGGCCGGTCTGGCCGAAGGGTACGTGGGCGACGCCGCGTTGACGGCGAGCAGCTTCGTCGCCAATCCTTTCGGCGACGGCCGGCTCTATCGCACCGGTGATCTGGTGCGGTGGGTGGCGCGCGATACCGGGCGCGAGCTCGAATACCTGGGCCGAGTGGATTCACAGGTGAAGATCCGCGGCCATCGCGTCGAACTCGCCGAGGTCGAGGCGGCATTGCTGCGTCACCCCACCGTGCGTCAAGCCAGCGTGATCGGGCATGCGAACTCCTTGGCCGCTTACGTGGTGGGTGCGGTCGAACCGCGAGAGTCTCGCGACTTCCTGGCGCGAACGGTGCCCGCCTACATGGTGCCCAGCACGGTGACCGTCGTGGACGCCCTGCCGATGACGTTGTCGGGCAAGGTCGATACGAGCAGGCTGCCCGAGCCGGCAGTGATGTCGAGTGAACGACGCGCGCCGGTCTCGTCCACCGAAGTACTCGTACACACCGTGTTCTCCGACGTGCTGCACCTCGCTGCCGACGACATCGGTATCGACGACAATTTCTTCGACCTCGGCGGGCACTCCCTCTCGGCGGTGCAGGTGATGGACGCCCTCGGCGACAAGCTGAGCCGTCGAATCCCGATCAGTGCATTGCTCGAGCACCCGACGATCACGGCGCTCGCCGCGCGCCTCGACGCGGACGACGGGGACATCGAACCGAGTGACCCGTTCGATGTGCTGCTGCCCCTGCGGACCGACGGCGTGGGCGCACCCCTGTTCTGCGTGCACCCGGCCATCGGAATCGCGTGGAGCTACCTGTCGTTGCTGGGGGCGACGGACCGCCCGGTGTACGGCCTGCAGGATCCGGGTATCTCGAACCGTGACGCTGCGCCGTCGTCGATCGAGGAGTTCGCTTTCGCGTACGTGCGGATGATTCGAGATGTGCAGCCGCACGGGCCTTACCACCTGCTGGGGTGGTCGCTCGGCGGTGTGATCGCCCACGCGGCGGCCGTGCAGTTGCAGTCGGAAGGCGAGGACGTCGCGTTGCTGGCGCTCGTCGATGCGCAACTCGCAGCCCCCGACGACGCCGAGGAATTCGGCATCGACGATCTCGCTCGTCAGCTCGGGGTCGAGGCGACGTCCTTCGAGGACATCGTGACCGAATTGCGGAGCACGCGAACCGAACTGACATTCCTCACCGAGGACGATTTACGTGCCATGTATAGACCGGTCGTCTCCGCTGCCAGCTGGGTCGCGTCGTACCGGCCGGCGGTGTACGCGGGCGATGTCCACTACTTCGCCGCCCGGGGCTCGGACGGCGCGAAGCACTGGACGGCTCTGGTCGACGGCCGGATCTCGGTGACAGAGGTCGATGTGGAACACGAAGACATGCTGGGCGAGCAGGGTGCCCGTGCACTAGGCCGAGTGATCGGCACCGATGCTGTGGGGAAGGGTGTGGCGTGATGAACCAACAACTGGAGCCGTTCGTCGATGATGTGCGAGCACATTACGACCTGTCGGACGATTTCTTCGCGCTGTTCCTCGATCCGAGCATGACGTACAGCTGCGCCTATTTCGAGCGCGACGACATGACGTTGGAGGAAGCGCAGACGGCCAAGATCGACCTGGCGCTGGGCAAGCTCGATCTGAAGCCGGGCATGACACTGCTCGATATCGGTTGCGGCTGGGGAGCTCTCGTCAAACGGGCGGTGGAGAAATACGACGTCAATGTCATCGGTTTGACGTTGAGTCGAAACCAGTACGACCGTGGCCGCGCGCTCGTCGCCGACCTCCCGACCGAACGCAACGTCGACATCCGGTTGCAGGGTTGGGAGGAATTCGACGAGCCCGTCGACCGGATCGTCAGCATCGGCGCGTTCGAGCACTTCCGACGTCAGCGGTATTCGGCGTTCTTCGCCAAGTGCCGTTCGGTGTTGCAGCCCGGTGGCCGAATGCTGTTGCACACCATCGTCATCACGCCTCCCGACCCGGCCTCCGGGGGTGGACTCACGCGCGAGGATGCGCATTTCTCCCGCTTCATCCTGCGCGACATCTTTCCCGGTGGGCAGTTGACGTTGGTCAAGGTGGTGAAGGCGAAAGCGGCCGAGGCGGGATTCGAGTTGCTCCGCGAGCATGCACTGGGACCGCACTATGCACGGACACTCGACACGTGGGCCGAGAAGTTGATCGCGTCCAAGGACGAGGCCATCGCACTGTCGTCGGAAGCGACCTACGACAAATACGTGCAATACCTCACCGGGTCGTCGGAGAGATTCAAGAACTCACGCATCAACGTTGTGCAGTTCACCCTCGAAGCCGGGGACGCGCCTACGGAGTGATGGTGCGACCAACCCTTGACTGGGGAGGTCAACTAGGCACTCTGGCTAACGACAGTGGCCATGTTCGTAAAATGCAGGGCAGCGGTTGGGCGGGGGTGGAGACATGAAGAGCATCCGCACTCCGTGGGGTGTGACCCTGCCGTCAGCGGTCTACGCGGCAATAGTGTCGCTGGCCATCACGCTTGGATCCGCGTTGACGATGGCACGACTCGACTTGCCCTGGTGGGCATGGGTTGTCGAGTTCTTGCTCTTGCTCGCGGTCACGTTTTCGATCACCGAAAGCAACGCCACCCCAGCAGGCGACGGAGTTTTCACCGTGACCAACGCGCGAACACTTGCTCTGTCCGGCGGTGGCCTGTTGCTGTTCGTCGTCTTGTTCGTAGTAATTCTCGTCTTCTGGTCCGAGTGAGACTGCTTCCGATGTAGGAGGATCCATGCACACAGTGTTCTGGGCACCACGTTTTGCGGTTGTGTATTTCCTCGCGGCTCTGGCGGCGGTGGTCCTGTTCACTGCCATCTGCGCGAACATGGCAATAGCGGCACCGCTGATTCTGGCCCTGATCGGGATGGGAGTTGCCGTGTTGATTCGAAGTCGCACGGTTCGCTCGTGATGCGTTCCTGAAGCCGGTGTGGAGTGACTCCGCTCGATTACGCGGCATCCTTTTCAGGTGGTGGTTCCTGTGTCGATCTGTGCGGGGACTCGGTTGCCGACTCCTCGACGTCGGCTCGGCGAATGCCACGGCCGATCCACACGGCTACGAGCGCGCCGATCAGCAACCACACGGCGACGATGCCGACAACCCACCACACGAGTCGCATTCGTAGCCGGGCGCTGGTTGGATGGGCGTGAAACGCGACAATTGTCGCTCACCCCGAACCGACATTCATCGACGAGGAATGCCCACCATGAAGACTGCTCGATTCGGTGTTGTCAGTGGACTGTTCACCGCCCTGGTTCTCGCGTTCACGGCGACGTCCACCGGCACCGCAACCGCAGCGCCGCTTCCGGTCGTCGGCCCCGGTAGTGGGTTCGTCACCACCGGAGGCCTCGACGACCTCACCGTTTGTTCCATCGCGGCCGTCGGCTACGACGACGCGGGCCGGCTGGTCGCACTCACCGCAGGCCACTGCATCCTTCGCCCGGGCCTACCCGTCACGCTCGTCGGATCGCCCGTGTCCCCGGTCGGCACTACCGCCGTCGGACATTGGGGCCCGGATTACGGCGTCATCGTTCTCGACCCCAGCAAGGTGACACCCGTCAACAGTCTGGGCGGAGTCACCGTCACCGACGTCGGCACCGCATCGGTGGGGCAGCCCGTCTGCAAGACCGGGCTCGGCAGCGGAGTGACCTGCGGCAGCATCGTCGACGCGCGCGGCAGCGACTTGATGTCCGACGCCCTCACGGTCTGGTCCGACTCCGGTGGGCCACTGGTCGTCGGCACCACCCTCGTCGGGATCACCAGCCACGCATCCGGGGTGCCGCTGATCAGTCCCACCGCGTACGCGTCGGCAGCGGAATCCGTTCGGCTGATGAATCAATCGGGAGAGCCGGGAGCCGGCTTCCGCCCAGTGTGAGCCGGGGTGGCCGTCCGATCGCTGCGCGCAACAGCGCGGAGTGAACTACCGTCCGATAGGTGGACTTGGGAAAAACCGGATTCGGAGATCGAATCAACAGGCTGTTGACGCACCATGCCGACAAGGCCGGCGAGTCCCTCAACACCTACGCACGTCGGGCAATCATCACTCGGCTCGTCACCGAACTCGAACGAGAGTCCTCACCGGAAGTGGCCGCCGTGCTCGCGGACGCCCGTAGTTTCGAATACGAGAACATCGAGTTGTCCGATCCCGATTCGACGTCACTTCCGCAGACGTACCTGTAGATCGGTGACGTCGACCGTCTCGCCGCCGTACGAGCTACGGGCATGATCGGCAGTTCTCGTGACGAGCAGTTCGACAAACTGGCCCGGATGACATTGCGAGCCATGGGAGCACAGGGTGCGTCGATCTCGTTCGTCGACGATCACACTCAATTCATCAAAGCCAGCGTCGGAACATCGGGAACGGCAGCGCAGCCACAGACCGTAGCGGTGGAACGGTCGGCGTGCCGTGTCGTGGTGGAAACCGGCGAAACGCTGGTGGCACAGGACATTCGAGAGCACGCGCTACTGAGGGATCACGCGACTGCGGATCTGATCGCCTATATGGCAGCGCCGATCAAGTCCGACGCGGGTTTCACCGTCGGAATGCTGGATGTGGGACTACCGACCACGTAAATGGACGTCGGGCCACATGAAGACCCTCGAAGACATCGCCTGGCTGATTCAACAGCGAATTCGTTGACAGCAGCCCTGTTTCGATAGTGACAATGCTTGCGTTGCACGCCGGATGAAGGTGAAGGGTGATATGTCTTCGGTGTACGAAATGTCGCCTGCCGAACGGCGTCACCGCTCTGAGGACATGAAACTTGGAAGGATGGGGACAGCGCTGGCTTCGCGCGAAACACCATGCGAGTGCACCGACGGTCATCGTCGGTAGTGGTCCCGTCACAGAGCAACTGGCGCGCAGAATGAAGCAGTCCTCCGAATACGGGATGGATCTCGTCGGGACAGTCGACTCCTCGCCCGACGTCGACCCCTCTGTGCAACACGGGCTTTCGTATCTGGGACCGCTCACCGACCTGACTCGAATACTCCGAGCGCATCGGGTGGAGGAGGTGGTGATCGCGTTCGCGTCGGCTCCGCACGAACAAATAGTCGACGCGATCCGTGCAGCACAGCATGCCGGTGCCCGCGTCTGGCTCGTACCCCGCATGTTCGATACCGTCGGAATGCACGCGCGCATAGAGCATCTGGGCGGGCTGCCCCTGATGGTGTTGCGGCATGTCGACCCGAGGGGGTGGCAGTTCGTCCTCAAGGGTGCACTGGACCGGGTCGCTGCGGGACTGGCTCTGCTGCTGCTGTCGCCGGTGTTCCTCGTGCTCACCGTACTGGTACGAGCGAGTTCCCCCGGGCCCATCTTTTTCGCGCAAGAACGAATCGGCCGAGACGGAGTTCCGTTCGACTGCTTGAAGTTCCGATCCATGCGGCCACCACGTGACTCCGATGCGGACTCCGTCCGGACCGAGGGAGCGGCACCCGGCGGTGTGGAAGGCGTGGATCGACGCACCCGGATCGGCAAGATCATGCGGCAGACCTCGCTCGACGAGCTGCCGCAGCTCATCAACGTGCTGCGCGGCGACATGAGCCTGGTCGGTCCCCGTCCCGAGCGGCCGGAGTACGTCGACCTGTTCGCAGCGCAGATCAGACGCTACGGCGAGCGACATCGCGTCAAAGCGGGTCTCACCGGATGGGCTCAGGTGAACGGACTACGCGGTCAGACCCCCATCGCGGATCGGGCGGAATGGGACAACTACTACATCGAGAACTGGTCCCTCCGGCTCGATATCAAGATCGTCTTTCTGACGTGCATCGCCGTGCTCAAGAGGTCGGAAGACTGACCGACGCGTCCGTCATCGGCCTTCCGCCGCGCGTACGCGTGCGGCCTCGCGGACCGCGCCGACATTCGCCTTGCCCTGCCGTGATCCGGCGAGCTTGGCGGCGATGTGATCGCGTACCGACACCGGCTCGTAGGCCAGGCCGGAATCCGCGTCCAGGTGCGACGGCAACGTGGAGATCACCGCGTCGACATTGCCGTCGTGGAAGAACGCTGCCGACCGCCGACGCACGATCGTGCCGTCGACGACGGGTGGCTTGACGCGATGCAGAGTGGACAGCCACCGGTCGTTGGTCAATCGCGCAGTGAGGTCTCCCAGGTTCACCAACAGAGCGCCGTCACGAGGAGCGACGTCGTGCCACACGCGGTCGGTACCCAGCACCTGAAGACCGGCCACCTGGTCGGCCCACAACACCGTCACGATCCCGAAATCGGTGTGCTCGCCCATCCCGGTGAGGTCACCGTCGAGGGTGACCATGCCCTCGGGCAGGGCGTAGTTGTTCATCCGCAGCACATCGATCGAGTGGTCGGTGAGGTTGTCGAAGAAGTCGGCCGGTAGCTCGAGTGCCGCAGCGAAGATTCCGGTGAGAGTGCGGGCGACTCGAGACGCCTCGGCGAAATAGGTGTCGACGTCGCGTTGGAAATCAGGCAGCTCGTCGGGCCACACGTTGATCCCGTAATCCGATTCGTCCAGATCGTGGGAGTCGAAGGACCGCGCTTCGACCCCCACATTGAACGCCTCGAAGAAGTCGTTCATCCGCGACGCCGACTCGACTCCCACACTGAGGCTCAATGATTCGCTCTTGGGCGGGCTGTATCCGCGATTCGCGTCGGGTATCCGGTACTCGTTCTTGGTCGCAAGCGGCAAAGCGAAGAACGAGTCGATGGACCGCGCCAGACCGTCGAGCACATCGTCTCCGATGCCGTGCCCGATGATCTGCATGAATCCGGAACGGGTGCAGGCGTCGTCGATCTGGGCCACCACACGAGCGCGGGCCGCCGCGTCGTCGGTTCTGCCCGAGGCGAAGGGGCCGATGTCGATCGTGGGGATCTCGAACTCGTGTGCACGGTGATCGGACATCGGCGTTCACTCTCCTGGAGTCCCGGCTGCTGAGCCGACAATTTACCTCCTCAGCACGCACTTTCGCGCGTCGATGCCTCGGCAGCGATCCGGCGTGGATCGTTCTCGGGCAGTGACTCGATGAGCACGCGACGCGGATGCGACGACGGCCCGGTGATCAGATACTTCTGACCGGGTCGCACTCGGGCGGCCTCTGCGACCAGATCTGGATCGGTCGGCGTCGCCGTATCGTTCTCTCGCAGTGCGTCGGCGACGATGCGGCGTGGGTCGTACTGCTTGAGGTCCAACGACTCCCACTCGCTGCGGCGCAGCGGGACGCCCATCTCGGCCTCCGCTGTGCTGCGGGTGCTGTCGACGAAGTGCCGCAGCGTGCGCACCGCCCGTCCGAGTCGGTGGGCATAGCCGGGCAGTCGTTGCGGGCCGAGGACGAACCCCGCAATGATCGCGACGAGGAACAATTTCTCGAATGTCAGGCCGAACATGATGAATTCTCCTGTGCAGTAGCACGTCTGGACGATCGTCTGTCGTGTATCTCGGTGATCGCGAGAGCCGCGCCGAACAGGGTGACCATCGGCAGCGCGACGAGGAACATGGACAGCACGTCTGCCGCGGGGGTGACCAGCGCGCTGAACAGGGCGATCGCCACCACGCTGACACGCCAACTGCTGCGCAGCCTGTCTGCGGAGACGATGCCGAGGCAGTTCAGCATCACCAACACGGCCGGCAGGACGAAGGCGATACCGGTTGCCAACACGATCTTCATGACGAAATCCACGTAGTACGACGCGTTGAGGATGGTGCTGTCCTCGTCGGACGAGAAGCCCGCGAGCACGCTCACCATACGAGGGAAGATGGTGAACCCGAATGCGCAGCCGGCGACGAACAGTGGGGTAGCAGCCGCGGAGAAACCGAGAACGTACTTCTTCTCGCGACGGGTCAATCCTGGAGTGAGGTAAGCGAAGATCTCCCGCAACCACACCGGACTCGACACGATGACGCCGGTGAACAGTGCGATCCGCAGCTGGAGATCGAATGCGCCCGTGACGGTCTCGAAGTTGAGGCTGGCCTGGCGGGACAGCGCCAGTTCCTCGACGGGGCCGCGGAGGACATCGAGAATCCGATCGGAGGTTGCGAAGCCGATCACGATGCCGACGAGCAGCGACACCGCCGCACGGATCGCACGGCGACGTGCCTCGCGCATGTGCCCGGCAAGGGGCATCGCACCCCGCACGGCGGTGGCTGCGGTCATGAGGCGTGTCGGTACGGAACCGGGACCGAGACGTCGTCGGGCGTCGCCGATGTCTTCGCTTTGTCCTCACGCACTTCGTCTTTCAGAATGCGCATCGACTGGCCCACACCCTTGGCGAGCGAGGGGAGTTTGGTCGAACCGAACACGAGCAGAACGATGGCGAGAACGACGAGGGCGTGCCATCCAGTGAGGTTGTGCAACATGATGTTTCCTTCGGTGGGTAGGGTCGGGGAGGGTCAGTTGGTAGGAGCAGTGCCGGCAGGTCCGTCGGCCGGGGGTGTGCCGCCCATCGGCGGTTGTCCGCCCCCGCCGCCCCCGCCGCCCGCACCGCCGCCGGAAGGCGCTGCGCTCATGGCGGGTTCGGTGGTGGTGTCGATCGCGACTGCCAGCGAGCCGACGTAACCGCTCGTGGGGTCGCCGGTGAAGGTGCCCATCTCCAGGTCGTAGCCGTCACCGAACACGTTGTCGTTGTCGAGACTGCCGAGCTGGGCCAGGTTGCTCGCGGAGCCCGGATAGGTGTCGAGCTGGTAGATGTCGTTCAGGGTCTCCTGCGGAAAGGCGACCTGCGACGTGGCAATTGCGTTCTCCGCGTTGGTTGCCGACGCTGCGTCGGGGTAGACCTCGAAGTGCATGTGCGTCCAGCGGCCGGAGTAGCAGCCGGGCACGATGGTGTCGAAGGTGGCGCTCCCGCTCGCATCGGCCGTCTGCACACCGCGCAGGTACGTCTCGTCCTCGGCACCCTCGGAGTACATCGAGTACTTGCCGTTCGCGTCGCACTGCCACAGGTACACCGCTGCCCCCTCGAAGGGGCGGTTGTCGTTCGCCATGTCGGTGAGGGTGAACGTGAACGACAGTGGCACACCGCTGACCGTGGTGCCGCCGTCGAGACTCGACGTCACGTCGCGGCGAACGATTCCCGATTCTTCGAGAACGTTGACGCCGTTGGTGCCGTCGGCGGGATACGGGCCGTTGGTCTCCTGTGGAATCTCGCTCGTGGCCGAGGCGGTGGTCGCCGTCGTGGATGCAGCTGTGGTGGTGGTACTTCCGGCGTTCGACGTGCTCGAGCACGCCGCGAGGGCGAGTGCTCCGGCACCGGCTCCGACGATGCTCAGAACGCGGCGACGGGTCAGGAGGGTGGTGATGTCGAACGCGGCACCCTGATCGACCACCTCCTCGTCGGGACGGTCGAGCAGTCGACCTTCGTACGCGGGTCCGTCGGGGGTGTTCGTGGGTTCGGGAATGCGAGGCATCGTGCTCTGTCTCCTTCGATGTGGCACTGGATGTTTCGGTAGTGCCAATACTCTGCGGAGATCCGGGGAGAACCCTGGGCTCCGGCTGGGAGGTTCCTGGGAGCCCGATTCGCGGTTCATGCAAGCTAAGGCTAACCTCTAGTCACTACCCCGACATACAGGACTTTTCATGACTCATCGTGTACTGACCAGCCTCGCTGCCGCAGTGCTCACCTCGCTCGCCCTGGTGAGCTGCAGCTCGTCCGATGCCGACGACGCTTCCGCCTCCGCCGCGTCGTCCACCGACTCGTTTCCGTTGACCGTGCAGCACATGTACGGCGAGACCACCCTCGACGCCGTGCCGGAGCGGGTTGCCACGTGGGGCTTCGGCACCACCGACGCCGTGCTCGCACTGGGCGTGGTGCCGGTGGCCATGCCGTCGGCCGAATACGGCGGTGGGGACGACCTGATCTATCCGTGGATCTCCGACGCCATCGACGCCAGCGGTGGCCCCGCTCCGACGTTGCTGGACAACGTGACCAACGCATTGACGGTGGAAAAGGTGCTCGCCGCCGACCCCGACGTTCTGCTCGCCCCGCATTCGGGTCTGACTCAGGCCGAGTACGACGCGGTGACCGACGCCGGAGTTCCCGTCATCGCCCCGCCGGAAGAGCTGTGGTCGACGCCGTGGCGCGACGTCATCACCACCACGGGCGACGTGCTGGGCGTGCCGGATCGGGCTCGTGAACTCGTGGCCGATCTGGACAAGCAGGTCACCGATGCAGGCTCGCGACACCCCGAGTTCGAGGGCCGCACAATCGCTTACGTGTCCGAGGCCGCAGATGTCTACTACCTGCTGCTGCCGTCCGACCCGCGAGTGGAGTTGCTCGAGAACCTCGGCTTCACCTCGGACCCGTCGGTGACGGCCCTGGCGAGCGGCGACTCGACGTTCTCGACCACAGTCTCAGCAGAGAACATCTCGAAAATCGACGCCGACGTGGTGTTCACTCAGGTCGATACCGACGCTGCACTGGCCGAATTCACGGGTTCACCGGTGACGCGGCAGATCCCGGCCGTCGCCGGGGGAGCAGTCGCAGGATTCGTCGGCCAGGAAGCCGGTGCTGCAGTAGGCCCGACGGCACTGTCGATTCCGTACTTCCTGCCCACCCTCGTCGACGGACTCGCTCGGGCTACCGAGGTAGCCGGGAACTGACCCGAACTACCACGTCGCGCAACGTTTTCGAGTGTTCGCCATGTGCGCCGACCGTCCGGGAACGCTCGGTTGCGGTGTCGATGCGCCACGCGGTGGCGTCGAACAGGGCGGTGATGTCTTTCGCGGTGACGGTCGCCTCGTCCGGTGGCTCGTCGTGCCCGTCGTGCGAATGATGGTGTGCCCCATCGTGTAGATGCCCGACGATGAGCAGGGTGCCGCCCGGTGCCACCCACTGCGCGATGCGTCGATAGAACTCCAACTGCGGAGTCGACGGATGCGCGTAGTGGGTGACCACCAGATCCCAACGCTCGGCCGGGCTCCACGACGTCAGGTCTGCCTCGACCCACTCGACGTGCACCGCTGCGGCGTCGGCTTGACGGGCGGCTGCCGTCAACGCGGCACCGGAGATGTCGGCACCGGTCACCTGCCACCCCTGTGCGGCGAGCCAGATTGCCTCCGCTCCCGCGCCGCACCCCGCGTCCAGGGCGGTGCCGGGCGTCAATTCGGCGGTCTCGGCCTCCAAGTAGGGATTGGCCATGGCCGCGTGGGCAGTCCGGTCGTCCCAGTGCTTCTCCCAGTAGTCCTTATCGAATGCGTGCGTCACGGCAGAGTCCTCTCACACTTCATCGGTTGTCGGGAGCCTGGCAGAACTACGGATGATCGGCAAGTGCTCTTGCCGAATCAGCAAAGACGCGGGGCTTACGGGTAACGCCCACAGACGCCTGATCCGAGCTCAGGTAGACGATCATGTTGCCGACTTCCTCGGGCTCGATCAGTCTGCCTATCAACGAGTTCGGGCGATGGTTCTTCATGAACGTCGCCTGAGCCTCGTCCCACGGGAGGTCGTCGCCGACGAGCTCGGCCACGAAATCCTCCACCCCGCCGGTATGGGTGGGGCCGACGATGACGGAGTTGACCGTAACTCCGGTCCCGGCAGCAGCTTTGGCGAATCCGCGACTCACGGCCAGCAACGCGGTCTTGGTCATGCCGTAGTGGATCATCTCCTCGGGAATGACCACGGCGGAGTCGCTACAGATGTTCTGCACTCGGCCCCAACCGAATTCCATCATCCCGGGCAGGTAGGTGCGGATCAGGCGGACGGCCGAGAGCACGTTGACCTCGAAGTAGCGACGCCATTCGTCGTCGTCGATCTCGAGGGCGGGCTTGGATCCGAAGATGCCGAGGTTGTTGACGAGGATGTCGACCGCGGGGACGCGCGCGGTGAGTAGCTCGACGCCCTCGGCGGTGGCGAGGTCGGCGGCGACGCCGATGACACGCGCGCCCGGAACGGTGTCGAGTATCTGCTGCTCGGCTGTGTCCACGGTGGCCTGCGAGCGCCCGTTGATCACCACCCGGGCACCCGACTGAGCAAGCGCCGTAGCGATCGCCAAGCCGATTCCCTGCGTGGAGCCGGACACCAGGGCAGTACGTCCGTCGAGATCTATGTGCATGGATCCTCCTCGTCGTGTTCGTTGTGAGCCTACGCCGTTATAGCGCGTATGCAACTAATTTGGGATTAGCACTCTCGGGCGTCGGGTGCCAAAATGGAGAGGCATACTTTCGTGCACCAAACCCCAGCTCAGCGAGCCTGAGGAAGGAGAGAACAGTGACAGTGACATCCCCCGATTTCGACGCTCACGACACGGATGACGTGCCGCCGCGGTGGTGGAATCGACATATTCGCACCCGAACGCAGGTGACCGAGATCGCCGTGATGTTCGGCGCTCTGTCGATCGTGTCGTTCTGGGCCGCCGGCCTCGGTATCGCAGCCGGTCTGATCGCCATCGTGTCTGCGCTGTGGGCGGATCGAAGCCCGGATCTCTCCGGGCCGCGCGCCGAACGCAGCGATACCGCGCTCGCCATCGGCACCGGAGCGGTCGGCGTTCTCATCGGTCTCGGCTTCCTGTTGATGGTGCTGCCGCACTGGTGAGGTAAGGGTTCGTGGCGAGAGCCGGTCGACGACGCGTCGGCCGGCTTTCGTCGTCTTCGGCAACATTTCGGTAAGTATCTGCGACGGTCCGTTGCACTAACGGGATTTATATGTGACGCTCTGTAGCGTAAAGATTGTTCGGGACGCAGGCGGAAGGACCACCATGACTGCAGTCGACGACGCACGAACGCACTACCGAGACACCTTGCACTCCTTGTCGACGGCATCGGTGCATCAGCACTTCGACGCCTTCCTCGACATCCCCTGGGACGAGCCCGAATACGCGATCGTTCCCAACGATCCCCGGTGGGTACTCCCGGACGAGGATCCTCTCGGTCACACCGATTGGTACAAGTCGCTTCCCCTGGATCGGCAGATCCACATCGGCATGTATCGCCAGGCCAGCATGGTCAAGGTGGGCCTGCAGTTCGAGCAGATCCTCATCAGCGGCCTCATGCAGTACGCCCTGACGCTGCCCAACGACTCACCGGAATTCCGGTACTCGACGCACGAGGCCACCGAAGAGTGCCACCACACGCAGATGTTCCAGGAGCTGGTGAACCGCATCGGCATCGACGTGCCGGGTGGACCCGGATGGTTCCGCAAGATCGTGCCGATGCTCACGGTGTTCGCCAGCCGCTCGGCACCGTTCGGATTCTTCGTCGGCGTCCTCGCGGGCGAAGAGCCGATCGACCACATGCAGAAGGGCGTTCTGCGCGGAGGCTCAGTCGGCCACCCGTTGGTCCAGCGCGTCATGCAGATCCACATCGCCGAGGAAGCCCGCCACATCGGCTTCGCGCATCAGTACCTGCGGTACAAGGCTCCTCGTCTCGGTCCCTTCGAGAAGGCGTCGATCTCGATTCTCACGCCCGTCATCATGCGGTTGCTGTGCGACGTCATCATGAAGCCGAGCAAGCAGATGCGACGCGAACTCGACATCCCCGACGAGGTAGTGGACGCCGTGTGGTGGAACAGTGAATCGTCACGAAAGGCATTGCGCGACACCTTCGGTGACGTACGGATGCTCGCCGGTGAACTGGGACTGATGAACCGCGTCTCCAAGCGCGTGTGGCGCGCCCTCGGAATCGACGGACGACCGTCGCGTTACCGCAGTGAGCCCTCGTTCGGCTGAGCTGTCTGTGGGCCGGTGACAGATTCGAGAGGGACTTGGGGTATCGCGATTCCGCGTGATGCCCCAAGTCCTTTGACCTGCAGCCAGATGGTGTCGGCCAGGAACGTTGCGAAATGATCCAGGCCGGTGCGTGATTCGGTTTGCGCGCTCCAGCTGCGGACCGCGCCCATGCATCCGGAGACCAGGCCCGCGACCCACGGGCGCACCAGCGACCAATCCTCCGGCGACAGATCCGCATTCACCAACGCGAGGAACGCCGCGACGCTGACCTCCAGCTGCTCGGCGAGCAGGGCATTGGTCTCCTCGAGCGGACTGGGCGACTCGGCACTGACATCCTGCTCGACGAAACGCGTCCACGCCGGATGCTCGGCGACCCAGCGGACGTAGGTACTCACGACACGATGCACCACATCGCGTGGAGTGCCGGTCAATGCGAACGAGGCGACCAGCGCAGCGCTCAGCTGCTTACAGATGGCACGCTGAATCGCGGTGTCGAGATCGGTGCGATCGTTGAAATACCGGTAGAGGCCGGTGCGATGAACGCCCGCCTCGGCCGAGATCTGTGCAGTGGTCAGACGCTCCCCGGGAGCGATGTCACGGGCCAGTACCGTCATCGCGGCCTCGATGATGTGGCGTCGACGATCGGTGTTGTGCTGTTCCCACCGCCGCTTGCGGCCATCGGCCTTCGGGCGTGCGCCACCGTCACTCATGCTGCATGGTCTCATGTTCCACGGGCTGCTGTGGGCGCGTTGGGGTTCGGAGGTCACTCGTGCGGGGGTTCACCGGTCACCTTGTGGTCGGCAAAATTGAGGCCCTCACGCACCAGCCGAGCGAGGTGCCCGTCGGCGAGGTTGTAGATGACGTTTCGCCCGTCGCGGCGAGTCTCGACCAGACCGGTGAACCGGAGCTTCGCCAAATGTTGGCTGACGGCAGTGCGGGACGTGCCGGTGGCCGCGGTGAGCTCGCTGACGTCGGCGGGGCCGCGATCGAGTAGCCAGAGTATGTGCAGCCGAGTGGGATCGGACAGCATCCGGAACGTGTCGGTTGCCGTCGCCAGTCGCGCGGAGTCGGGTTGTGCCTCGTGATGGAGACTGATGCGCTGTTCCTTCTTCGGTGGCATCGAGGTGTCTCCTTTGCGGACGGCGTCTCCTCATGCGGAGGCGGCGACCGGGATTCGGGAGCGACTCCACAGGCGTGCTGCGGACAGTGCCGCAAGTGTAGCCAAGGCCGTGAGCACCGTCGCCGCGGCGAGCAGTCCTAATTGCGCACCGACCCAACCGGCCAACGGATACGTGAGCAGAAACGCCGCATGGGACAGGGAGAACTGAGCGGCGAAGATCGAGGTTCGGCTGTGTTCGTCCGACTCTCGGCGTAAGATCCTCGCCGACGGCGTGTTGATCAGCGAGGTGCCGATACCCAGGATCGACCACGTGATCGCCAGAGCGGTCCACGCGGTCGGCCCGCCGCCGAGGGTGGCGACGAGTGCTGCAGCTGCAGTGCCGACGACAGCGACGGCGGCACCGGCGAGCATGACGCGATGGTCGGAGATCCGCTCGAGGGCTCTCGGAACAAGCAGCGCCGCCGCCATCGACCCCGCACCGAAACAGCCGAGGGCGACAGCCAATTGGGTGCTCGAACCGCCGAACAGATCACGAACGTAGACAACGGTATTGACGAGGACGAGAGCCGTGGCTGCGGCGACCACGATGTTCAATGCCAGCAGACCCTGGAGTTCCCGCTGCCGGACGAAGGTCGCTATGCCGTCGAGTGGTTTCTTGTGTTGTGGTGCAACGTATCTGGGAAGGGCTGTGCCGACCACCACCGCTGCGGAGACGACGAACCCCACCGCCGTCCCGACGAACAGGGTGTGGAAGGTGACGACCGTCAGCAGTGCGGCGGCGATCAGCGGGCTCACCAGGGACTCGAGGTCGTAGGCCAGGCGGGAGAGCGTGAGCGCGCGGGTGTACTGCCGTGCGTCCGGCACGACGGACGGGATCACGGCCTGAAAGGTGGGTGTGAACGTGGCCGACGCCGCCTGCAGCACGAATATCAGGACGTAGACCTGCCACACCTGATCGACGAAGGGGAGCGCCAGCGCGGTGAGCGCTCGGACGACGTCCGCGGTCACGAGGACGGTCTTGCGCGGCAGTGTGCTGGTCAGTGACGAAACGACCGGTGCCACAACCACATACGAGATCATCTTGATCGCCAATGCGGTACCGAGGACGGCTCCGGCGGCGCTTCCGGCGATGTCGTAGGCCAGGAGCCCGAGCGCCACCGTCAGCAACCCGGTGCCCACGAGCGCGACCACCTGTGCGGTGAACAGGCGTCGGAAAGTGTGATTGTGCCGAAGCATGCGTTCACTGTACATATGAGTGCGCACTTGCGCACTCATATGTTTTATTCAAGATGCGCAGACGAACGCCACGCGATGGGGCTATTTTCGGTAGCGTCGTGTTATCGGCTCAATGAATATCCAGGGGTGGTCAATGGCCGATCCACGCACGTATCCAGTGGGGCACCTGGCGCGCGCCATCGACCAGCTGCCGTCGATGATCGGATACTGGGACAGCTCGGAGCGCAACGTCTTCGCCAACAAGGTCTATGCCGACTACTTCGGCATCGAGCCGGCGCGCCTGGTCGGTATGCACATCAGCGAGCTCCTCGGTGAGGGGCTGTACGAACTGAACAGGCCCTACATTTCCGGAGCTCTCGCCGGCGAGCAACAACAGTTCGACCGCACACTCATCGACGTCAACGGCGTCGTACGCGTCACCCAGGCCACCTACGTTTCCGACTTCGTCGACGGCGTCGTCGTCGGGTTCACGGAAATGGTCGTCGACGTCAGCGCCCGAGCCGAAGCCGAACGTGAACGCGACCGCGCCGTGCGCCTCTTCCAGATCGCGATGGAGTACGCACCAATTGGCAAAGCGCTACTGACAACCGACGGCCGCTGGCTGCAAGTGAACAAAGCGCTGTGCGATCTCCTCGGATACACCTCGGAAGAACTGCTGCAGAAAACTTTTCGAGACCTCACGCATCCCGACGACATCGCGATGGCAGACCACCACCTTGCCGGTTTGGCCGACGGGACGCTCACCAGCGTGGCATCGGAGAAGAGATACATCCGCAAGGACGGAGCCACCATCTGGGTCCAGCGGAACGCCACCGTGGTGCGAGACAACGAGGGCGACGACATCATCATCGCCCAGATCCAGGACATCACCGCCCGGAAGGGAGCCGAGGCGGCACTCGAGCGCCAACTGTTGATCGACGACCTGACCGGCCTGGCCAATCGCCGACGGTTGATGGCAGAACTTCAGGCCCTCAAGGAAGCCGCCGACGAAAACCCGGTCGGAATCCTGTTCGTCGACGTCGACTCCTTCAAATCCGTCAACGATCGATACGGCCACGCAGTAGGCGACCGACTGCTCGCCGCCATCGGAGCCCGCATCCGCGCCAACCTCCGCACCGGAGACATCGCCTGCCGCACCGGAGGCGACGAATTCGTCGCTCTGCTGCGTAGCTCCCGATCGGCCGACGGAGTCGAACGCCTCGCCGCACGAGTGCGGTTGCTACTGGCCGGCCCGTACCTCATCGACGGTGTTCCGGTACCCGCATCGGTCAGCGTCGGATGGAGCTGGGACAAACCCGTCAGCCCCGAAAAATTACTGCACATCGCGGACGAACGCATGTACTCGTCGAAACGACGCTGACCCCTCGCGCGGCCCCCGACGTGCGGCTGACCCCTCGCGCGGCTCCCCGACGTGCGGCTGACCCCTCGCGCGGCTCCCCGACGTGCGGCTGACCCCTCGCGCGGCTCCCCATTGCGGATCAATGTGGCTTGCAGTCGCTTGGAGTGCAACAAAGTCGCATTGATCCGTCGGCAGAGGGGTGAGCGGGGCGGCGGGGAGGTGCGGGTCCGGATAGTTCGCAAACGCGCGCGCACTTGTCAGAAATGCCCGGAACGGTGTGGCAATTATGGGAGCGTTCGGCAAACGCGCGCGCGTTTGCGAAGGTACGCAAGAACATGGACCTCCGCCAGAACGATGTAGACGCCACTCTTGCGGGAGGCCTCGAGGTACTCCGGTCGGCGTGGGAGTCGGCTACGAGGGTGGTGCCTCACAGCCGTGTCGGACGTGCCCCCAGTATCGGTGCGGGAGCAGGGTCTTGCTTCTTGCGCGAATCGACCCGATACGCGAGATAGAGATACAGGCAGCCGGTAATGGTGCCGCCGAGACATCCTGCTGCGATATCGAGGGCGGTGGATCCTGAGTTGATCGTGAAGTGGAGCAAGAAGAACCCTATTGCGACGGCCGGGACGAGCGCCAGGGCGTTGATGTAATCGGCCCGGGTCGCGCCGCATTTCTTGCTCAATGCGCCGGTCATGACCCACTCGCGAAATGGCTTCTGCATCTCAGGCTCCTTGTATGGGTCTGATTTGTCCCGTTCAGCCAGGATACCGGAGAGTTGGTTTAGGTGGGGTTCGAGTTATGCGCGCTGTTGTCTTCCTCGCTGTACTCGCGATCATCTACAAGTGGCCGGTGTTCGGAGACAGCCCTGGCCACTGGTCGGCCCTGAGTCAGGGAATCATGTTCGGCGCGATCATCTGCACCGTCGCTACTCCTGCGGGATGGAAGGCCATCCGGCGAATAGACGGACGGATGCGTTCTTAGATCGATGCCCGTGGGGGTCGGCGTCGGGTCGGCGTGGCGGCGCAAACGCGAGCGCATTCGTCAGGTGCGCGCGGATTCGTCTCTGATTTCGACCGCCAGAGAGGGCCATTCGACAAAAGCGCGCGCGTTTGCGGCGGGGTTCAGTCCCGTTTCGTGACTCGGCCGGAGCAGTTCGGCGTGGGCACCCGTTGCCTCCCGATCCACCTGAATCGGGTGCAGATAGCCGCGCTCACCCTCTTTGCCAGGCTGCTTGTGAGTCGAGGGTGGTGAGGCCATGTGTTTGGGTGAGTCCCATGGACTGGGTCGGCAGAGAGCTGTGTGTGGCTGCGGGGAGCGGGGCAGTCACGTCGGCGGTACTCATCGCACCGGTCATCGATGGCAAGTGGTTGGATCTGACTCTCCCAGCCGTACTCGGCGCAATCGGTGGACTGCTGGTGGGATTCGCGGCGGTGGTCGGCGGCAAGTACGCACTGAAGACTGCAGTGCCGTGGCCACCGAGCGGTCGAAAACAATGGCGACACCGATTTGCCCTGTGCACTGCGGCAGTGGTGACACTATTTGTTGCTGGGCTCTTGGCATGGGCGAGCGCTTCCTCGGTGATGGTCGCGTCGGACAGCGCGGAGCCGCCAATACAGCTGATGGTGACAATTGCGTTGACTGCAATCAGTTACGTGTTCGCGTACTTCCTTGCGCCCGAGGTCAACTGACTTCGGCTGGAGCGGTTCAGTCCGAACCGGTGAGCGCGCCGAGGACACGCTCACCGACAGGCGTCAGGGCCGTCGAGCGCGCCCACGAATCTGCAGGCAACATCACGCGGGACTCTCCACTGATTGTCGTATCGCACGAATTACATCGGTCCGACGGGATAACCCTCCATGCTTCGGAAGGTTCCGACACCCATGGCCTCGACCGAATCGGGACCGGTCGAAGCGACGGTTGTGAATTCGATGTGTTGCGGATCCGGCTGAGCGCCCCAGGCGCGTGCGAGCCGCACGTTGTTCTCGGCCGGCCCGTCGAACAATCGAGCTCGATCTTCTTCGCGAATCGAGTAGTCCACGCTCGCTGCGAACAGAGCCGTCAACTGGGCTGTGGTCGGCACATCGTCGGTGATGGGCGGTGGCGGAGAGGCGAATTGCGTCGGGCTGATCGATGCGACCGGCGACTCCGGCTCGTCCACCTCGGCGGGGGAGCAGGCGCAGGCGAGCAACACCACAGCGACCGCGCTCACTCCAACAAGTTTCACCAGCCCAGTATGAACCGAAACAGCATGGTGGGTAGGTGAATCGGCGTCAGATACCCGACGTCGTCAGGCGTCGGTTGTGTTGGGCGGTGATCACCAGTACCGGTATGGCGATCGGCAGGATCAAGGCCGCCGCTGAAGAACGAGGGCAGCAGAAGCAGTCGTCAGGTTGTGGACCGCTACAGCCACTATCCATGCACCCACGGCCGCGATGGCCTGCGCACCCACTCGGAGGGCCGTCACTGTCCACGGTGAACGAACTACGAATTTGCCTATGGTCATCGGCAGATAGTGGCCCTCGTTCACCTGTGACAGCTGCAGCGTAGCGACAGTCATCATGGCCGCGCTGATGGCGGCGATCAGGAGGCCGAGAAACAACATGCTCAGTACGCTACGCAAACTTGTGGCCCTAGGCTGCTGGTATGACTGCCGCTGCGAATTCCGATGAGACCCGTCGTCGGGTGCCGTCCTGGTTACGAGAGTTGACGGTTCTGGTCGTGGTCGCATTGTTATTGAGTGTGCTACTGCAAACATTCGTCGGCCGTGTCTATCTCATCCCGTCGCAGTCCATGGAACCCACTCTGCACGGCTGTCCCGGTTGTACCGGTGATCGAATCGTGGTGGACAAGATGACGTTTCGATTCGGCGATCCGCAGCCGGGTGATGTGGTGGTGTTCAAGGCTCCGACGGAGTCGTGGAACAGGGGATACAGCTCGAACCGATCGAGCAACGCGGGAGTGAAGGCGTTACAAGACGCGGGATCGTGGGCCGGACTCGTCGCGCCCGACGAGAACGACCTGGTGAAACGGGTGATCGCAACAGGCGGGCAAACCGTCCAGTGTTGCGATGTGCAAGGAAGAGTCGAGGTCGACGGGCAGCCCCTCGACGAGCCCTACATCGCGTTCGACTTCCCCTACGACGCGGACACACTTACCTGCGCAACAGTTCCGCAGTCCGGTCGCTGTTTCGGGCCGGTGACCGTGCCGTCCGGAAATCTGTGGATGATGGGCGACAATCGAAGCGGCTCAGCCGATTCGAGGGCACACTCCCGTGACGAACTGGGCGGAACGGTCCCTATCGGGAACGTGATAGGCAAGGCCAGATTCATCGTGCTGCCACCGTCGAGATGGGGTGTCATCGACTCGCCTGCGATACAGCGCTGATCGACTGCGCATTCCCACGATCCTGTCGAGTAGCGGCGTCTTAGAACCCGAGATCGCGCTTACGACGCTCGCGTTCGATGCGTCGCTGTTCCTCGGCGCGTTCGCGGCATTGCCGGAGGAATTCGGCGTCCGCATCCGGATTCTGGGCGGCCTGACGTCCCGGCCGCGTCTCGTACTCGGGGTACGCGGAGTTGCTCGCGCGACCGTAACCGGACCCGCCGGCACCTCCCCAAATCCCGGCACCGACGGGTCGGCCCGCAACGAGCCAGGCCAACGACCCAGCGAACGGGAGGAAGACGATGAGCAGAATCCAGACGATCTTGGGTAGATAGCGGATGCCACCCTCGTCTGCGGTGATCGCGTCGATCAGACAGAACACCCACAGCAGCATGACCAGCAAACCGAAATACGGCATTGTGTCCCTCCATGTCCAAGACCGCTCGGTCCGTTGTATCGAAGATCGTAGCGCTGTCCTCGCGATTTCGACAGACGAGTCGGTTTGGAAACCTGGGGTGGGGGCGCGGACACGGCCGGATGTCGCGTCAATGTCCTGGGCAGTAGATGTACAGAGATGATCGCTGCCCATCCCTGGTGAGCAGGACGGTCACCGGATCGGGCGGACGCGTGTGCGCCTATTGGCGAGCATTGTCATGGCCCGCAGTGGGCCTGATCCTCAGACCGACGAAAACCACGACAAGGGTCGCCAGAAATACCGCGGGATAGGTGAATTGGACGGCGAACTCGAAGGCGGGGGAGCCCTCGAACATGAAGATTCCGATGGCCTTGATGCCGCGGTAGTCGGTGAAGTACCAGGCAATCATCGGCGTGGTCACGGCGATCGGGACCAGCCAACTCCACCAGGTTCGGTGTCGGTTGGCATAGTCGAGAGCGAGGACGGTCAGCGGAATGCACCACACCCAGTGATGGCCCCACGCGAAAGGCGAGACCATCGGCGTCGCCATTCCACATATCGTCAGGGCCAGCAACGTCTTTCCGGCTGCCTGTGCGCGTGCCGCCACCCACAGCGCCAGGGCGGCGACGACGAGGGCGAGCACCAGCCACACAGCAAATGGAGGTGTGTTGCCCGGCCACAGTCGAGCCAACACGCCATGAATCGACTGGTTGGCGGGTGAGGCAAGTGCGCCGATTCGTTCCGAGTCGATCATCGTCGACGTCCAGAATCTCCACGAATCTGCGGGAATGACGATCAGTCCTGCAAGCACGGTCACCGTGAACGCGGCGATCGCGGTGACGGCTGCTCGCCACTGTCTCTGTGCCAGTAGATGAAGCACGAAGAATGCGGGCGTCAATTTCAGTCCTGCAGCGATGCCGACCCCCACACCGCGGAGCCGACTGCCCTCGCCGCGGGTGAGATCGAGCAGAACGAGAACCAGTAGAAGCACATTGATCTGGCCGAGCCAGATGGTCATGCGGACGGGCTCGAGCCACGTCAGTGCCACTGCCAATCCGACACTGACGAGATACATTGTTGCGCTTCGATATCCGAGCGCGCGCCAGCTCGCGACCACGGCCGCGTAGATCAGCAACAGATTGATCGCCTGGACCACCGTCACAGCGCTCGTGACCGAGAGGAGGGCGAGCGGGGCGAAGGCCAACGCCGCGAAGGGCGGGTAGGTGAACGGTAGGCCGATGTCGAACAATGCGAACTCGTAGAGCGGCTCGCCATGCTGAACGACGTACGCGCCGTGTCGATAGACGATGGTGTCGATTCCGTTGCCGAACAGACCGAAGGGGGTCGACCATCCCAGGAAGTAGGCGTGCGCAACGACCGCGACGCACGCGGCGATGGCCGACGCGAGGAACCAGCGCCAACCGAGCCGGCCAACGCGCGTCGCATGCACTTCCGGTTGCGTCTCCCGGATGGCCGACTCCGGGGCGTTCTCTGCGCGCACGTCCGAGTCTGACCGCGCGTAGAGCGGCCGAAAACTGGACGTCGTCATGGCCTACACGATAGATCGTTGTACCTGATACAAGGAACTCGACACGGACAGACCGGTACGTTTTGTCAGCGTGTGGCTGGGACTCGTCTCCGTCCTCTCGCTCTCCGGACTGTTGATCTACGAACTCGCGACGCGATAGTTCGACGAAAATCCCGGGCCGCAACTCGACCCGGGATTTTCGCTGTCCCGATCGGCACCGGATAGGTTGATGTCCATGGATGTCCATGGATATCCGGGTGGCCGACCTTCGTCGACCTGCATTGATCGTCGTCGATGTGCAGGCCGGTTTCGAAAACTCGGAATTCTGGGGTCCACGGGACAACCCGTCGTGCGAGAGCAATATTGTCGATCTCGTTGAGTTCTGGCGGTCCCGGGCTTGGCCCGTGGTATTCGTTCAGCACGATTCCGACAATCCGGAGTCGCCGTTGTCGCCGACGCAGGACGGGCATCGCTTCAAGGACATGCTCGACGGGATTCCGGATCTGCTCGTCCACAAACGCGTCAATTCGAGCTTCTACGGCACTCCCGATCTGGACGCATGGCTGCGAGGCGAGGACATCGACCAGGTGGTCATCTGCGGAATCACCACCAATCACTGCTGTGAGACCACAGCGAGGATGGCTGGGAACCTCGGCTACGACACCTACTTCGTCATAGACGCGACGCACACCTTCGATCGCGTCGCGCTCGACGGGACAGTCGTACCCGCCGCAACACTGTCGGCCATCACGGCCACCAACCTGCACGGCGAGTTCGCGACGGTGATCGAAACGAAAGGCATAACTTCCCACTGACGTCGCCCAATTTGGTACCGTTCGGTATGGCCGATCGGGGAGCAGTAGCAGGGCTCGCGGGACCCATTGTGCTGCTGTATCTGGGGTACATCGCGTCGATCCCGACTCTCTCGTCGCTGGTCCACGGGATATTCGACCCTTGAATAGATTGGGCCGACACGGGTTTCGGTGAAGTGTTGCTGTTCTCGTTCCTGGTCGTGGGCGGTCTCGCCGCGTGTGTTGCGGCAGTTCGCACACTGGCCGACTCTCCGAGGTTCCCCGGAATCGTCGTCACACCGGGGTCGTCGATCGGAAGGAAAGTCGACGCGGTGGTGGTGACACTCATTGCCTACGCCGTCGTTGTTCTGGTGTGTGCGACAGCTACCGCATCAGCCGCAATTCTGGTGCCGCTCATCGCGGCATGGGCTTGCTCCAACACGATTCGGAATTTTCGCGAACTGAAGAGTCGACGTCGAGCGTCCGCAATATAGCCCATGAACACCGTGCTGATGCTGATGCTCTGGTTCGTCGCGCTTGCGTACGCGGCATCCGTCGGATTCCGTGGCAGGGCAACGCATCCCGACTACTACGGTGCACGAGTGTCGGACACGGTGAAATCGACACCCCGACTGCGTGCACGAGCCAATCGATCGGTCGGGATCTGGTGCACGGTCAGTTCCATGATGGCTGTGGTGCCGATCGTATGGATCGGCTCCGACTTTCACCGTGAAAGAACGACTTGGGAGCTGGCCGGTCTGGCTGCTTCGTCGTCGTCGTCGTCGTCGTCGTCGTGGTGGTGGGGGGTTACCCGCTGGAGAAGATCAAGAAGTCGGACGTTCGGAAGGTCCAACAACGCGAATGCGGCCGTCAATTGTGCTCGGGCTGCGTCGATTTCGGAGGTGTTGCCCGCAAGATGGTGGAGCAAGGCGCGTTGAAAGATCCCGTCGAGCAGGATGTAGGCGGAGGGGCGGTCGAGGGCCGATTCGGAGCCGCGTAGTTCGCAGTACTTCGTCACCACGCGCCAAATTATGTCTTCGCGACGTTCCTCGATGTCCAAGACGTCGAGTGACGCTCCCTCGCCTCGGACCGTGCAACGTGGATCACGGGAATTCACTACATTCTGGACGGCGGCCTCTCGGCGTCGCTGGTGTAACGCTCGGAGGTCCCCGTCAGCCGAGGGCGACGGGGAGCAGGCGGGGTCGCGTCCGAGATGCGATGTCGGCCAACGCACCCTCCAGCGTCGGGTATCGGAAGTCGAACCCGCTGTCGGTCAACACCTGCGGCTCGACCCACCGACTCTTGAGGACCAGCTCGGGTTCGGTTCGGATCACCCGTGCGCCCAGCTTCAGCAGCCATGCCGGCGTCGCCAGTCCGTGATCGAGACCGAGAGCAGATCGAACCTGGTGCATCAGAACCTCGTTGGTCACCGGGAACGGTGTCGCCACGTTGACAGGTCCGGCGACGTGCGAGGTGGCGTACAGGTGGTCGAGAGTCCGAGCGACATCGTCGACGTGAACCCAGCTGAACATCTGGCCACCATCGCCCATGCGGCCCCCCAATCCCACTCGTGCCAGATCGATGATCGGGTTGATCGCCCCGCCGCCTGCGCCCAGCACGATCGACAACCGCAGTGCCACTCTGCGAATCGACACGTCGGCGTCGAACAGTTCGCGCTCCCACGACCTGGCCACCTCGACCGAGAAGCCCGATCCCAGTTCGCCGTCCCGTTCGCTCATCGACCTGTCGCGGGCATCGCGATAGATGGTTCCGGTGCTCGCGTTGACCCACAGCGCGGGTGGATTCTGTACCTGGGCCAAGGCACGCCCGAGCTGGGCTGTGGTCTGAATTCGCGACGACATGATCGCGTCGGCGTTGGCCTTGTTGTAGCGACAGCTCACCGAGCGGCCGGCGAGGTTGACCACCAGATCGGTCCCGTTCAGGACCTCGATGAGGCCGCGATGGTCGGACCATGGTGCATCGCTGGACGATCCGCGTCCGACCGTCCTGACGCCGATACCGCGGTCCTCGTAGTAGCTGCGCAGATACCCGCCGATGTAGCCGGAGGCACCGCACAGGACGACGGTCGATGGTGAATCGGTCATCGACTAAACCCTTCTGGAGAGGTCATTCGTTTCAGGAGACCGGCGACATCGGCTACCAGGCCGCGCGCAACCGGGAGTCGGGCGAGACGAACCGCCTTGGATACGACGGGTACGAGCCCGTCGACCAGAGTGCGGGTGCGAGCCTGGTTGTCGGACGAATCGGTGACCCAGTGCAGCGTGACGCCCATGTAGATCATCCAGAGCAGCAGCGGGAGTGCATCGTTCAGCGACGCGGGTACCTTCTGCTTCGATGCATCCAGCGTCGTGCGCATCAGATCGATGGCCATGGCTCTGGCGTCGGAGGATTCCTCGGAGAACGGACTGGAGCTGGACCTCGTCGGCAGCGCCAGCTGGAGGAACGCGCCGCCGAACGCGTGATACGGCGTCAGGACGTCCAAGCCGGAATGCAGAACCGCGGCCAGGTTCTCCGACAGTGACCCGCCCTGGGTGATGACCTGCTCCGCACGTTCGCGGTGATCGCGCTGGATCACCACATAGAGCTCATTGACCAGCTCGTCCTTCCCGGCGAAGTAGTAATACGCATTGCCGAGCGACACGCCGGCCTCGTCGGCTATCCGGCGCATGGTGGTGGCCTGGAACCCCTCTTCGCGAAACAGCCGAAGAGCGACTTCGACCAGCTTGTCGCGCGTCTCGGATGTGCGGGCCATGCGGTCACCTCGTTTTCTGAACGTGTTCAAAAAGGACGGTAGACCCATTTTTGAACATGTTCAAGCGCAATGGCCGGGCACTGGCCTGGATACTCGACGCATGCTCAGACGAATGGGAACCTCGCTGATCGGAGGCAAGGGGGCTCAATGGGTGCAAGCGCTGAATGCGCGGCATCCGTGGAGTCACAACGACTACTTCCACAGTTGGATTCTCGCCAACCTGCCGAGCCGACGACGCGAGGCACTCGACGTGGGTTGTGGCCGTGGCGGTCTCGTGCACTCTCTCGCACCGTATTTCGATCACGTCACCGGAGTCGACATCGACTCCGACATGCGCCGCCGCACAGGTCTTGCGTGCTCCGATGTCACCAATGTGACTGTCTCCGAACGCCAACTCGACTCGTGGGCGGACGAATCCGTCGATCTGATCACGATGATCGCCGTTCTCCACCACCTCGACATCGACGACACGCTTCGCCACGTCGAGCGTGTTCTCGCGCCGAACGGCCGGCTGCTCGTCGTGGGTATGGCTGCGCCACGAAGTCCCCGGGATCTGCTGTGGGACGCCGTATCCATCGTGACCAACCCGCTGATCGGCTTCGTCGGCCATCCCTGGCCGAGCCCAGCGGGAAAGCAGCCGGCACCTTTCCCGGTCAAGGACCCGGTGCTCAGTTTCGACGAAGTGAAGCGGTCGGTCGACGCGATACTGCCCGGGGCAACGATGCGACATCGCGTCGGATTCAGGCACACCATCGAATGGACACAGCCCGGGTGATCGAAGGTTCTCTGCTCTGAGCAGAATCGCCGACCCTCCATGGAATCGAGGCTTAGGCTCCGATCATGGGCGAGGTCATACGAATCGATGAGCGCCGAGCAGCACGCGCAGTGGAACCGCTGTGGCGTGAGGTGGTCGGTCGCCGGCTGCGCGAGCGCAGACACTCCCGCGGCGACACGCTCGCCGACACGGCGGCGCGCGCAGGGATTGCACCGCAGTATCTTTCGGAGCTCGAACGCGGCCGCAAGGACCCGTCGAGTGAGATCCTTGCGGCCGTCGTCGGGGCACTCGGCACGTCGATGGCCGAAATTTCAGGCCTGGCGCATCACGACCTGTCCCGCGGCAATGCGACGTTGATGGCTGCCTGACGTCGTCCCTCGAGGACTTGGTCGACCAGGCCGTACTGCAGCGCCGACGGAGCCGTCAACACCAGGTCACGGTCTGTGTCGTGCCGAATCTTCGCGGCATCGCGTCCGGTGTGTTTCGCCAGGATCATCTCCATCTCGGCGCGTACCCTGACGATCTCGTCGGCGGCGAGAATGAGATCGGGAATGGTGCCTCGCCCTTGCCCCGCTGGCTGATGCAACACCACCCGGCTGTGCGTCAACGCCGAACGTCGACCCGGTGCACCTGCGGCGAGCAGCACCGCGCCGGCCGCCACTGCCTGCCCCACACATGTTGTGGCGACAGGGGATCCGATGAACTGCATCGTGTCGTAGATCGCCAACATGGCCGCAGTGTCGCCGCCCTCGCAGTTGATGTACATCGAGATTTCCTGATCGGGGGAGTCGGCCTCGAGATGCAACAGCTGCGCGATCATCGCATTCGCAACACCGGCATCCAATGCAGTACCGAGGTACACGATGCGTTCGCTGAGCAAATGCGAATAGACGTCGACGACGCGTTCGCCGCGCGAATCACGGGTGACGACATTGGGAATGGTGTACGTACTCATCGGGCCATCTCCATCCCGAACGACACCCGACGCGCAGGCATGACCTGATCGAACGAACTGACGATGGCGTCGACGAACCCGTAGTCACGCGCGGCGTCCGCGGTGAACCAACGATCGTGCAAGGAGTCGTCGAATATTTGCTCTCGTGTCTGCCCGGTGTCGTCGGCGATGAGGCCGAGCACCGTATCGCGGGTATGACGAAGATCGTTGGCCTGCACCTCCACTTCGACAGCAGAACCACCGATGCCGGACGAGCCCTGGTGCATCAGAATCCGCGAATGCGGTAGTGCGTAGCGCTTTCCGGGTGTTCCCGACGACAGCAGGAATTGACCGGCGCTGCAGGCCAATCCGAGTGCCAACGTCGAGACGTCGCAGGGAATCAGGTGCATCACGTCGCGGATCGCGAGCATGGCAGGCACCGATCCGCCAGGGGAGTGAATCCACAGGGCAATATCGGCCGACGGATTCTCGGCCGCCATCGTCAACAGGTGGGTGGTGAGGACGGTGCCGTTGTCGTCGTCGAGTGGGCCGTCGAGCACGAGGATTCGATGACGTAGGAGTCGGTCGCGCAGTTCGGGTGGGAACATTCGGGGTGTCTCGCTCATGGTTCGAGTGTGAACTCCAATAGCGCTGTGTGCCAACGATTCTGCTGTCGGCAGAGACGCTGCTCAGAGCTGCGTGACGCTCGAGGGACAATGGAGGCATGACAGCACTCGAATTCTCCGATTCCGTCGTCGTCGCCGCATCGCCCGAGGACGTCTACGCCGTCGTATCCGACGTCACCCGAACAGGTGAATGGAGCCCGATCTGCCAGGCGTGCCGGTGGAACGAACCCGACGGCGGCGGTGTGGGATCGACGTTCACCGGACGCAACGTCACACCCGACCGCACCTGGGAAACGGTCTCGACCGTCGCAGTGGCCGAGCCCGGACGCGAATTCGCGTGGGTCGTCGGCGACAACTTCGTCCGCTGGGGATACACACTCGAAGCGGTGGACGGCGGCACCCGGCTGACCGAGAACTGGAACTTCCTGCCCGACGGCATCGCTCTCTTCCACCGCAAATTCGGAGACTCCGCGCAGGAGCAGATCGACACCCGCAGCAAGGCCGCGCTCGACGGCATTCCGCGCACCCTGGCGGCCATCAAGCGCATCATCGAATCGGAGTCCTGACAGGTAGGTGCGCTGGCTGTCCACTTTTCGCGTCGGCGCGCGATTCCGCCTGCAGACACGAATTGTGGACACTCAGCCCTGTAGTCGCGCCTATTCTGTGCCGATGACGTCGACGGTTCTTCAACTGACCGCGGTCCTCGAGCCTCGCGGCCCAGCGGCTGCGATCGTGCTGACCGACGCCCAGGTCGCCTCACTCGGCAGCACCAAGACGCCGCCGGTGCGGTTCACGATCGGTGGGCAGACGGTGGCAGGACGCATCGGGCGCATGGGCGGGGAGAACCTGCTGGGCCTGAACAAGAGTGTGCGCACCACGCTCGGAGTCGAGGCCGGCGACACCGTCGACGTGACCATCGAACTCGATGCCGAACCGCGCACCGTCGAGCTACCGGCGGAGCTCGCCACTGCACTCGACGCCGAACCTGCGGTGCGCGCAGCATTCGACGCACTGTCTCCGTCGAAGAGAAAAGAGCACGCACGATCGGTCGCCGACGCCAAGCGCGCCGACACCCGTGACCGTCGCATCGCGTCGATCGTCGCGGCTCTTCGGCCCTGACGTACGACCCGGCATGGGGGCGCGGGTGTCAGCGTCGATCAGACCACTGTCGCGGGCCTGTTCGATGCGACGATCTCCGTCGACCTGTCCGCAGCAGACAGGCGCGCGAGAATATCCACAGCCGAGGTGATGTCGGGGAGTGAACGAGTGAAGGGGATGCGTTGACGGTCGTCGAAGGCATATCCCGTCCCGAATCGTAGTCCGGGTGCCAACAGCACGCCGTGCGATTGAGCTTCGGCGACAAGGGCACTGGATCGAAGACCGTCGGGCAGGGAACACCACAATGCCAGCCCGCCGTCCGGAACGCGGAAGTGCCAATCAGGCAATCGATCTCGCATCAGAGCAACGGTGTGATCACGTGCGACTCTCGATATGTCGGCGCGCACTCGGCGTACCTCGTCGTATTTGCCCATCAACTCGACCGCAGCGAGTTGATCGAGAATGGACGTCGAGAGTTGGCGTCGCGCATAGGTGGCGGCAATTCTCGCCAGTAGCCCTGCCTCGGCGCGAACCCACCCGACTCGCAGCCCACCCCACACCGTCTTGCTCGTCGACCCGATCGTTACCGTCGCAATGTCCGGCGTTGCCGCCCCGAAGGGTTCGATGTCGGGCGACCCGTCGAGGGACAGGTCCGCTGCTACCTCGTCGACGATGGTCAGTACTGCGTGGCGGTGCATCGTCGCGGACAGCTGTCGGCGGGTGCCGAGGGGGAGTCGAGCTCCCGATGGATTGGAGAAGTCGGGCATGAAATAGGCCAGGGTCGGTGCGCTCTGACGTGCGGCCCGGTCTGCGGCCGGCACGAACTCCTCGGTGTCGTCCGGGTCGATGGGCACCGGGATGCATCGGCCGCCGAGCGAGTGGACGAGTTCGACGACACCCGGATACGTCGGGTGCTCGACCAACACGCGGGCGCCCGGCTCGGTGAATGTCGCCAACACCGCATGGATGGCGTCGGTGGCACCGGAGGTGACGAGGATGTTCTCGGCTGTGGTCGACACTCCGCGCCCCCGGTAGTAGGCGGCGATCGATTCGCGGAGCTCGAACAGCCCGAGTGGGGCATAGCCGCCGGACGCGAATCGGCCCTGAATCCTCTGGGCCGCAACGCCGTACGCATCGGCCAGCAGGGGAGAAGCCGACGGTGACGCGTTGACCAATTCCACTGTCGCAGTGTCACGGTCGCCGGCGAGGGAACTCCAGGCCGGTATCGACCCCGTCGGGGAAACGTATGTGCCCGAGCCCCGTTGGGCGCTGATCCAGCCACCTTCACGGAGGTGGCGATAGGCCGACGCCACCGTGACCCGACTGACGTCCAGACTGATCGAGAGTGCCCGCTCGGCGGGTAGCCGCGTCTGAGCCGACACCTCGCCGTTCTCGATCAGCCGCCGCAACTCGTCGGCGATCTCGAGGTAGAGCGGACCACCGGATCTGTTGCGCAGCGTCGACGGGCCGATGCGTGCTGCCAACTCCGGGGCCGAGATCGCGGTGGCGTCGAACGAGTCCATGCAGTCCACTGTCGCACACTGGACTGAACTATTCACGGTAAAACCAGTCCATTGTTGTCGCATGATCGCAATTGGAGCTGTATTGGCCTTGTCTCTGGTCGGCGCGGGATGGACCGTGGTCGCCCTGCGGGAGGGAGGGAGAAGCGCTCCTGCTGGTCCGCCGCGCAGTCGTGTGAACGTCGACTGATGTGGCTGTGCTGCGGCAAACGCGCGCGCATTTGTCAGACGCGTCCGAGTTCGCTACCGATTCGGGGCCTATTTCGCTCGCACCTGGCAAACGCGCGCGCGTTTGCGAGATCAGCGGGGGTGGGTGGAGAGAAGCGGGGGTGGGTGCGAGAACTGGGGGTGGGTGCGAACTACGGGCGCCGAGGTCAGTTGCCGTCGGCGATGGAGTCGATGAACGGCGTCAGCAGCAGGGCGAGATCGTCTGCGGCAGAGGCGACATCGTCGGGCGGCTCGGGAATGTAGCTCAGGGCCAGGCGCACGATGGACTTGCTGATGACGTCGGCCTGTCGTGGACTTGCGCCCACCCATCCACGCTGAAATGTCTCCGCCAGACGCTCGCCCGCACGGTCGATCAGGACCTCACTGTCGGTGGTGATCAGGCGCAGAAGATCCTCCGGCGCGTCGCCGCTGTGCAGAGATCGGACGAGTGGATCCAGACCGCTCAGCTCGAAGAACGACGAAAAGCCCTGTCTCAGAGCGGCGGACGCATCGTTCTCGTGTTGGTACAGCGCGGTCTCGCACATCGCGACGAACGCGTCCGTCAATCTGATTGCATACCCCTGTGCGACGCCGCGTCGCGAACCGAACTCGTTGTACAGACTCTGCCTGCTCAACCCCGCGGCCTTGGCGATGTGGCTCATCGTGACGTTGCGCCAGTTGCGCTCGTGCAACAACTCGCGCAGCGCATCGAGCGCCACATCGCGCGCCAGAGTGGACGCGGCTTCACGGTATCGACCGGGAGTCGACGTCTGTTCGGCGGCGGGCATGAACACGACTCTATCGAACGACCGCATGTGGCCTGTCCAGCCAACCTTCTTCGAGACTGTTCCGATCGACGGGGCCCGCGCTCGCGATGAGGGTGCGGACCTGCCGGATGTCCTTGGGATGACCTACCCCGATTGCCCCGACGAGCCTGTCGTCGCGCACCGCGCAGGCCGTGAACCGACGGCTTTCGATGGAGCCGCGAACCACGAAATACTCGTCGTGTGTATCGGTCCACCCCGCGAATTGCAGGTTGACGCCGTGCTGCATGGACCATCCCCACGGAACATCGAGAGCACCCACATCGAGACCGAGGATGGATCGCGCCGCCCGGGTCGCCTGATCGACGGCTCCGTTCCAGTGCTCACTCCGATACGTCCCGCCGAGTACCGAGTTGGGAACTTCGGCGACGTCGCCCGCGGCGTAGACGTTCGGTCTCGACGTACGCATGCCGGCGTCCACCAAGATTCCCGACGCGGTCTCGAGGCCCAGGTCCGCCCCGAGCTCGGTGTTCGCGACCGAGCCGACGGACATCAGCACGGTGCCGGCGGACCATGAACGACCGTCCTCGGAGGTTGCGAGAACGGTGCCGTCGGCCAGCTTCTCCAGGCCGGTCACGGCGACGTCGGTGCGCATCGTGACGCCGTTGTCGGCATGCAGGTCTCGGTACATCTGCGAGATCGCGGCCGGTGCGATCCGATTCAGCGGAGCCGATGCCGCCTCCAACACCGTGACCTCGGCACCGAGCGATCGTGCCGCTGCCGCCGCCTCGCACCCGATCAGGCCGCCGCCGATCACCAACAGTGATCTCGTTCGGACGATCTCGGCCTGCAGCGGGGCGACATCGGCTGCGGTGCGAAGGGTGAACACATGCTCGGCACCCGGTAGGTCGAGTTGCCGTGCACGAGAACCCGTTGCCAGCAGCAGGGCGTCGTACGGGACCGGAGCTCCCTCGTCCAGGTGCACCTCGGAATCGGTGACGGCGGTAGCCGTGACGCCTGTGCGTACATCGACCCCGTCGATGGCTGCACCGAGCTGAACCTGATCGACCGATTTCGTACCCAGCAGCAGTTCCTTGGAGACAGTCGGTCGACGGTACGTGGTCTCCGGTTCGCTACCGACGATCGTGATGGATCCGGTGAAACCCTCGGCGCGAAGCACTTTGGCGGCGGTGTATCCGGCGGCCCCGGTGCCGACGATCACGACGTTGCCGGGTTGGCGAGCGGTCACCCGCGCTCGACCTCGACCATCTCGAAATCGGCCTTGGCCGCACCGCAGTCGGGGCACGACCAGTCGTCGGGAATGTCGTCCCAACGCGTGCCGGGTTCGATGCCGTCCTCGGGCCAGCCGAGCTCTTCGTCGTACTCGAATCCGCATTGCACACAGCGATAAAGCTTCATTGCTTGCTCCTGAAGTCGATTTTCTCTCGGACGCCGCAGTCGGGGCACGGCCACTCGTCGGGTACCTCGGACCACGGAGTTCCGGCCGGGAAGCCCTCGCGTGGTGCGCCCGCGGTCTCGTCGTAGACGAACTCGCACACCGGGCATTCGTAGACAGCCATCACTTCGCTCCGTAGGCAGCGAGGATCTTCTCCCGCTTGGACGGCTGGATGTTGACGCGAGTGATGTCGCCGTCGTAGTGATCGAGAACGCGGTGATCCATCACCTTGCGCCACACGGGCGGGAAGTAGGCCAGCGAGATCATGCTTGCGTAACCGCTCGGCAGGTTGGGTGCTCCGTCCATGCTACGCAGAGTCTGGTAGCGCCGGGTGGGGTTGGCATGGTGATCACTGTGTCGCTGAAGGTGATACAGGAAGATGTTGGTCACGATGTGATCGGAGTTCCAGCTGTGCTCGGGGGTGCATCGCTCGTAGCGGCCGTTGTCCTTCTTCTGGCGCTGCAGGCCGTAGTGCTCGAGGTAGTTGACCGTTTCGAGCAGCGAAAAGCCGTAGATTGCCTGAACGGCCAAGAACGGCAACACGATCGGGCCGAACACAACGGCAAGGACCGTGTAAAGGACGACGGACATCAGCCACGCGTTGAGTACATCATTGTGAATACTCCACGTGCTCTTGCCCAGTCGCTCCATGCGAGTCTTCTCGAGTTCCCAGGACGACCGCAGGCTTCCCCACACGCTGCGGGGGAGGAAGGCCCAGAAGCTCTCACCGAACTTGGAGCTCGCCGGATCCTCGGGAGTAGCGACGCGCACGTGGTGACCGCGGTTGTGTTCGATGTAGAAGTGGCCGTAGAACGTCTGCGCCAGTGTGATTTTCGACAGCCAGCGTTCGAGGTCGTCCTTCTTGTGACCGAGCTCGTGCGCGGTGTTGATGCCCACGCCGCCCATGACACCGATGCTGATGGCCAGGCCGATCTTCGAGAGCAGCCCCAGACCGCCGTCGATGCCGAGCCACGAGAGGTTGTCGGCGGACCAGAGGTAGCAGGCGAACACCAGGCTGGCGAGCTGGAACGGAATGTAGGCGTAGGTGCAGTAGCGGTAGTACTTGTCTTCCTCGAGCGCCTTCATCGCCTCGTCGGGCGGATTGTCGCCGTCCGGTCCGAAGAACCTGTCGAGGATCGGGAGCAACCCGTAGACGAGCAGCGCGCCGATCCACCACCAGACCGGTGCCACGGCGTTCCAACCGAGCTGGTTGAAAGCCCACACCAGGCCGGTTGCCAGAAACACCGCCGTCGGCGGGATCAGGCCCATGAGCCAGAGGTATCGCTTGCGGTCGTGCCACTCGTCGACGGGCGCCTGTGCCTGATCGTCGACATTCGATGCCGTCATCGTCACTCCTCGTGTAGGGCGGATCACTGTGGTGTGGACAATACGCGCAATTTGTATCCCGTGTGTACAAATCAAGATATTTGTACATCAGTGGATGGATTGTTGCGGCAGTCACAGCGTCACCGTTTGGACGAATCGGCCTGCTACCTTCCGACTCGTTGTGATCGGTCACGAATGGTCACGGCACTCGCAGGTTCGTCTGTATCCCGTCGGGGGTACTTCACATCAGGAGTAGTTATGGACGCATTCATCGCCAAGATCATCGTCGACGTCATCCTCGGGCTCATCGGCAGCGGAAGTGCCGAGAGCGGCAGCACCGCAGTGAGCGCAATCTTCGGATCCTGACCCGAAGGGGCTGCGTCGGCGAGAATGCCGGCGCAGCCCGCGGAGCGTCAGTGGCGAAGCGGTAGGAGTGAACGCGGGGCATCGCCGCACACGCTCGATGGCGAACAGCTAGAAGCGGCCCTCGGCGATGGCGAGTACGACGAGAGCGATCGCCGCGATAATGAGTATTGCTAAGAGTGCCAACTGGATTGGGCTGGTCGAGCCTGGCGGCCGAACGCCGTTCGGACCCCTTTTCTGGAGCATGGCACAGACTGTAGGTCACTTCTCGGGTTTGTGCACAAGTTGGATGGTACAAACCGGCGAATGTGCAGATGTGATTCGCACACGTGTTCGATCAGGAGTAGAGTTCGAGTCGGTGGAGCGAGGAGGGAAGCCTTGCTCCACCGCTCCTACATATGACACCCGAGCGAGTGGACGGTGACGGCGATGGACGACGTGTTGCGCAAGGTAGCGGAGCTCAAAGCACTGGTCACCGAGCTCGAGGCCCTCGACCGCCAACGCGTCGGGATGGGTGACCGGCTGGTCGATCTCGAACATTACTTTCGCCGAGCGGGTTGCCCTGAGTTGTCGCAGCAGGCACTCGACGCGTTCGTCGGCACCTATGCCGGCCGAGTGCTCGAATTGGCGGACGGCATGCGCGGCTGACGCCTGCTGAAGACATCTGCCGTTCGCGTACCAGGCGGTATCTTCTGTGGTTCACTGGTTCATCCAAGTCGGGACACGAGGAAAGCCGCTCGAGATACGTGAACAGTCTGCGCGAATGGTGGGCACTTCCAGTCGACTACGGATGGAACGTTGCCTTCGCGCGCTCGCAGCAGGCGCTCGAGATCACGAAGATCCTCATCGGCCTCTGGTGTTGGCTGTTCGGCGCGGCGGCGGCCATCGGGTTGGTGGTGCCGGGCCTCGCCGAAGGCACTTTGGGTACGGCTGCACTGTGGTTCACCGTCGCCACGACAGTCCCGGTCGGGGTCGCCTGGTGGGTCGGTGGCTGGCCGAGCTGGCAGATGTCGATCGCCTTCGTCTTCTACGCCGACGTCGTCCTCGCGGCCGTGGTGCTCACCATCGGTGTTCCCACGACGGTTCTGCCGACAGCCGCTCTGTTCACCGTCATCGGCAGTTACGTCGTCGGGTTCCACGGTCCCAAGCTGCTCACCGCCCATTACGGTTTCGCCTTGGTCACGACCGCTGTGCTGTACGGCTCGGCCTTGGTGGCCGAACCCGAACTACGGTTACTGGCCACGGTCTACCTGGTGATCTTGATACTGGTGATGTTCTCGGCACCGCTGATCGTGCACACGTTCATGATGATGTTGCGACGCGATGCCACCGGCGCGTTCTACGACCCCCTCACCGGATTGCAGAACAGGCGGGGATTCGACGCGGCGATCGGGAACTTGCGACTACGGCCGGGATCGGCAACCGGAATGACGGCCGTGGTGATGGACATCGACAACTTCAAGGCCGTCAACGACCGATACGGCCATCTGCAGGGAGACGCCGTGATCCGGCTGGCGGCCTCCCGCATTCTCGACGTGTTTCCGGCACCCGCCATCACCGTTCGGCTCGGCGGCGAAGAGTTCGCCATCATTGCCCTCGACGACCGTGACTCGGTTGTCGCCAGCGCAGAGGTACTACGAATCCGTCTGTGCAACGCCACCGATCGCTCCCCACTGACCGCCTCGATAGGCATCGCGCATGCGGTTGTCGACACGCGAGAGATCGGCACCGCAGTGGAAGAGTTGCTGGGTCGCGCGGACCGTGCGATGTACCGGGCCAAGGGGCTCGGCGGCGACCGCGTCGCCCTGTCGGAGGGCGAGCCTCGATCGCCGCGGCCGGCCGGCGAGCCGCACTGACGAACGACGGCGTCGACCGATCCCACTTCCGGAACCGGTCGACGCCGTCAACGGAATCGAAATATGTTGCTACGGAGCAACCTTGGCCGCGATGGCCTGCTGCGTTCCGACGTCGAAGACCGGGTTGGTCAGGTGCACGTCGAGGGTGTTGTTGGGGCCGGCGATGAGACCGTTGAGCAACGAGGTGTACGTGCCGCAGTTCTGGAACTGCGGAATCGTGTACGTGCCCTTCACATGGGTGTCGGCCTCGTTGTTCTGAATCAGATCGATCGCGTCGAGGGCACCGGTCAGATTGGCGGTGGTCTCGCTGGTGACGCAGTTGCTCCCCGGGGGAATCAGGTCGAGTGCCGCCGACCCGGACGATCCGGTGCCGCCGATGCCGAGGGGCTTGACGGAGTCGATGCGAATCTTGAAGCTCTGCGCGACATTCAGCTCCAGCTGCGGTGCCTCGGCGGGACCGCCGGCTGCAATGGTGCCGGAGACCGGAGTGGCGTCGACGATCGAGATGGTGAAGTTGGCGAGCGTCGCCGGGCCGAGCTTGAGATCGGCCGACGCCTGCGGCAAGGCAAGAGTGCCGGTCACCGTTCCGCCGACGAGGTCGACGTCGGTGGCCAGAGCGGTGGTCGGGAAGACCACCGGCTGGCCGGTCTTGGCGATCACGGTCGTGGTGTCGGCCTGGAACGTGATGGGAAGGGTGTCGGCAGCGTTGGCCGGGCCGGCGACCAAGGTCGCCAGAGCGACACTCGACGCCAAGGCCGTCGCGGTGACGACGGCTTTGTTACGGATCTTCACGTGCTCTCCTGAATATTGTTGTTGTGCTGGAAAGGAATTGGCGATCAGGACAAGGTGAATGCCGGGTTCGGCTGCACCGACAGGCTGTTCACCGTGCAGTTGCCCGACATCGGCTGGTTGCTCGACGTCAGAGTGTTGGTCATGTTGTCGAACGAACCTGCGAGCGTTGCGGGCCCGCAGTTGTAGCCCAGAAGCGAGAAGCCGACGTTCGAGACCTCACCGGTGGTGGAGCTGGTGGGAGTGAGGGTCCAGGGCAGGTTCTTCAGCTGCGGCAGGCCGCAGAGGCGGTTCGATCCGCTGATCTTCGCGTCGGTGATCGACGCCGACGAGCCGTCCGCGCTGGTGGATCCGGACAGGGTGATCGAGCAGCTGACGGGTACCCCGAACGAGGCCGGTGTGGTGACGACGATCGTGCCGGGTGCGGTGAAGGCGGTATTCGCCGGCGAGATGGTGGCGGCAGCGGCACTTCCGGCGCCGAGGGTGGCCCCGGCAATCGCGACTGCAGCAGCGACAGTGGTGAACGTTCGGGTACGGGACGGCAGGTTGAGCGTCATCGATCCTCCAAGTCCGAGCAGCTTCCGGCTCCCAGACGGGCATCCGGTGGCTCCGGTGCTCCGGCAGCCGAAACGAACATTAGGACGACGAAATGGATGTCGGATATGTTCTTTTGCAAGACAGTGACAAGTCACAATCCGGTCGGTATGTTTGTTGTAAGTCTTGGTATTGATTTCGGTCGGCACCTCGGAAGGTATGCGCTTCATGAGTTTTCGGCCCGTTTTTCCTGGGGGAGTCGGCATGGTGGGCGCGTCGAACACCCATCTGTGGCGTTATCGAACCGTTATGGTTCGTTACCGAAACGAGACGCGCCGTAGTACTTCGGTGACACCTGAGTCGTTCAGGCTGGCGTCAGCGAGAAAAGACGACCCGAAGAGGTTTGAAACAGATAGCAACCCCTGCGTGACGGGGGTGGTTTTTTCATGTCAAACTGTGGTGTGACGTTCGCGCTGGCCGAAGCAGGTTCAACAGTCGACACGGACACGGGAGAGTTGACGGTGCAGCCGTATTTCGCCCCGGTCTGTCGACTGGATAACGGTGCGCTCGCGGCAATCGAAGTACAACTGCGCGGCCCGAAGGACGGTCCACTCGCCTCCGCCGATGCACTGAAGCGCGCTGCTCGCGCCATGGACGCCAAGCGTGAACTCGATGTTCTCGCGTGGGGAGTGGCCCGGCTGGAAAGCGCCGTTCGGCTACCGATGCTGGTCTCGATGGATGTCGACTCGCTCGCAGCACTCGACGAAGCCACCGAAGAACAGTTGCGTCGCGACATCGTCGTCGTCACCGAGGCGGCACTCGTGGACAGCCCGGCGCGCACACTGGCCGCGATCGACAAGGCACGTCGCGACGGAAAAGTGGTTGCCGTCGACGACGTCGGTCGCCGACCGCAGTCCCTGACGCTGCTGCCGCTCATCGAACCCGATGTCATCATTCTGTCTTCCTCCATGGTCTCCACCCGGCCCGATCTGGCCACCGCCCGTACGGCGCACGCGGTGTCGGCTCAGGTGGAGCGAACCGGTGCCGTGGTCGTGGCCAGCGGAGTCGACACCGCCGTGCACCGCAGCCGGGCACTCGGTCTCGGTGCCACCTACGGAGTGGGCGAGCTGTACCCGGCTGCTCAGACGACCGAAGAGTTGCCGGCCGACGCCGCGGAGATCATGCCGCCGTTCCCCACCTGGAGCACCCCCGCCACCGCGCTCGAGTCGCCGTACGCAATTGCCGCCGCAGGCAAGGTCGCGACGCGGAGCACCAAGCGTCTGTTGGTGGCCATGAGCACGTCCCTGGAGATGCAGGCGTCGGCGTCGGGCCCGGAAACATTGGTACTCGGCACCTTTCAGCGGGCCGAGCATTTCACACCGACCAGCCGTGCGCGGTGGGTGTCGATGGCGGAGCAGATCTCGTACGCCGGCGTCTACGGGGTGGGGATGGGCTACGTGCAAGAAGGCGGCATCGTGCACGCCCCGCTCGACCCGACGGACTCACTCGTCGAGGAGTGGAACGTGGTAGTTCTCGGCCCGCATTTCTGCGGAGTGCTCGCCGCCATCGACCTTCACCGGGGCGAAGCCGACGCGGATCGTGAATTCGACTATGTGATGTCGTACGACCGCGCCACCGTAGTCCGTTGCGCCCGTGCAATTCTCGCGCGCTTCTGAACGGTCGAGCCGGTGGTGTGCGTACTGGATGTTTCGGGCAGCCACGGCAGGGCATACGGCACAACAGGTGATGAAGTAGTCCGGACTGCCACATTGCTCAGACCCCGTACGTTGAAAACACAGCGTGCGGGGTCGACTTGTCGGTCAGGGCAACTCGGCCATCTCGTGCACGAACTCCAGAGCGATGTCGTGCACTTTGCGATTGGCACGTTGCGACCTCTCGACCAACAAAGCGAACGCCTCGTCGGCAGTGATGCGGTGCACCGCCATCAGGATTCCCTTTGCCTGTTCGATAGGCGCGCGACGCGCCAACGCGTCCTGGAGATCGAGCGGGCCCTCGATCCTCGTCACGTGCGCTGTGCTCATGCAGTCATTGTTGCGCACCTGACGTCCATGCAGGTCAGAGACCGAAAGACACGCGGTGAAAGCGACAGACCGTGCCGTAGCCGTAGCCGTTACCGGTGACGTAGCGTTCCGTAACCGCCTCGTTATCAGGCAGCCGGGTTGGCCAGAGGTCTCCCGATCAGAAGTTCGAGGGTGCGGTAGGCATCCGTTCGGCGACCGTTGCTGGCGTTGTCGTGATACGCCGCGCCGGCGACGACCACGCCGACCGGAATGCGACCCGACTCGATATCGCGAGCCGTTTGCTCGGCGCAGTTCCGCAACACCGGGCAGTCGGCGCACAGCCGCCATGCCTTCTCTGCGCGTTTGCGTCCGTGCCGAGGAAGTTGTTGCGAGTCGTATGCATCCATGTCTTCGATGCACGCACCCTTGAGGCGC
Organism: Rhodococcus sp. NPDC077669; assembly: GCF_040686915.1. Taxonomy (NCBI): domain Bacteria; kingdom Bacillati; phylum Actinomycetota; class Actinomycetes; order Mycobacteriales; family Nocardiaceae; genus Rhodococcus; species Rhodococcus sp. NPDC077669. The sequence goes on from NZ_JBFBMD010000006.1 coordinate 259,247, forward strand.
CAGACCTGGTCATCCGTCATCGTCGTGATCCGTTTCGCGTCGTGCCGATCGTTCCACAACGCTTATTCCCCATCCCTGGAGACTCGAAACAACCAAATGCCTTGCGGCGCCGAAGACCCGCCGTTGAGCCGCGCAGTTCTGGCCCACCGCTCAGGCAGGACGACGAGCAGCAGACCGAGATATGACGGCCGCCGCCGCGATGGTCACCAGTGCGCCGAGCACGATGGCGGGGCCTTCACCGGGTGCCAGCACGCTGCTCTGCTCCCCGAGAGTCACGGCCGAAACCGGAACGCCCAGTTGGGCGGCCGCGAGTATCCCAAGCCCGACGGGCTGGCCTGTCGCGCGCATCGCACCGTGCACCGCGATTGCACCCAGGCCCAACACGAGCCCCAGCACGATCATGCTCGCGTGGCCACCCAGTGCACGCAGGTCGAGTGACGCGCCGAGCCAGACGAAGTACAGCGGACCCAGGAAACCTTCGGTGATGGCGAACAGCTGTTTCGCCAGACGTCGCGGTTCTCCGATCGCAGCGATGGCCAGTCCGAAGCCGAAGCCGGCCAGCATCACCGACGCATGAGTGTGGACCGCGAGGGCCGCGAGGCCGAACAGCAGAACCAGGTTGAGTCGCAATTCGAGAGCGAACTTACGCTGGGCAGACACATGGTGGATTCGGCGGCGCAGTCCGGTGAGGTCGAAGTGTCGCCGGATGTGGCCGTCTTGCTGGATTCGACTATCGGCATGATGACCGCGGCCGAGGACGATGCCATCAACACCGCGTAGAGACCGGGGTGCGGTGGATCGAACGCAGTGGAGACGGCCCAGCCGAGTGCGGTAGCCAGCAGCCCGACGGCCACAGCCCGCGCAGCGCCCACCCGGAGGCCGACCCGCAGTCGAGGATCGCGAATCGGTACCTGTACGACCCCGCCGACGTCAGGCAGAGTTCAGCGTCGGGTGCATGTTCGGCGGCAGCGCCGACGCAACGAGATCACGAGGGTGCAGCACGCCTTGCTCGGCCATCATCAGTCTCGTCAGCTGCTCGACAACACGCAGCTGCGCCGCCAGAGGGCTGCGCATGAGTTTGCGCTCGTAGTCGATGCGGGCGGACCGATATTCGGTGTCGAGATCGCTCATGTCATTGTCTCCTCGAACGGTGGATGCTCGACGGCTCTACCGCGAGGGGTGGTTTCGCGCCTGCAGGAAGTCTTTCCAGTCGCTGTCCCAACGCCGCATGCGAACTCGATCACCGGCCACGGTGGTGAGATAGACCAGGAATCCGACCAAGACCGCGCCGAGAACCCACACGAACACGGCTGTGGAGGCCCCGTTGACGACGGCACCGACTTCGCTGACGGGCGCACGCGCGAGGGTTCCGTTCGCGTCGCACCAAATCGGAGTGGTCTCACCGATGTGGACGTCCGAGGGAACCTCGGTCGATTCCGAGCGAATCGACCCGTCCGGTGCACTCCATTGCACCGTTGCGACACCGGTGGCGAGCGTGGTGCTGTCGCTGCCGGTACTCGTGGACTGCACGGTGTCGATCACTCGGGCGTCGACCTGAACGTATTGTGCCCGTTGCTGACGCGACCGCGTCGACAGGTCGCTGTAGGTCACCGAACCGATCGTCGCGGCGACGGGTATCAGCAACAGAAGGACCGCGACACCGACGACGTACGCCGTTCGTTCGATCCTGTCGGGCAGTCGCATCAGCGGATTGGAACACCAAGGAGTTCGGCGCCACCACCGGTGCGCGAGTTCTGCGAGCATGCGGTCACCTACCCCTCACCGCCGTGTGTTCGGCGTCGATTACGAGTCTCCGACGCCGTGCACTCGTAAGTAAGGGCACAAGGTCCCGATACGGCGAGGGCGGTGGACCGTGAATGCGAACGTGGGTAGCGCGCAAGCGCGTGATGTTCGGGCGTGGTTTCATCGCGAAGTGGAGAGAAGTCCTCGTGGCGGCGGACCTTGTGCCCTAGCTCGCGGATTGTTCGGCAGCCACGCTGAGCTCATGATGTCGACAACGCGAGCACTCACCACGAGGGACCGACGATGGCCGTGGCTGGGCGCAGTGTGCGCCGGAATTTCCATCAACGCCTTCGGTGGCGCGATCGGGTTGGCCTCGGGTGCCATCGATCTGGGCACCGAGGCGCACGCACGCCTGCCGCTGTCGAATACGGCGCTCGCCGGCCTCGCGTTGGTTCTGGTCGTCGGAGTGCCGATGGGACTGGCGGCGGCATCGGCTCTGGCGGGTGGCGGCAAGACCGGCCCCATCGCCCACACGGCGGGCGTACTGCTCGCTGCCTGGATAGTGGTCCAACCGCTTGTGATCGGCGAAACGAGTTGGCTGCAGGGCATGTTCGGCGTACTGGGAGTTCTCGTAGCCCTCCGAGGGTGGCGGATCACGGCGTACACGAACCGCCTCGCAAGTCGCACCGCATGAGAATCCTGGTCTCGACCGCCGGACGGCACGGAGCGACGAACTCGCTCGGGCAGGAGATGGCCCGCGTGTTCCGGCACGGGGGAGCCGAGGTCGATGTCTGCGCTCCGGATTCCGTCGTCGACATCAGTGGCTACGACGCCCTGGTCATCGGAAGTGCTGTCTATTCCGATCGGTGGGTCCCCACCGCCAAGCGGCTCGTCGAGCGGGTCTCCGGGTCTGCGCACCCACCCGTGTGGCTGTTCTCCTGCGGGCCATTGCATTCGAGCGACCGACCGGTCAACGACACCGCCGACGCCGCACGCGCGGTATCGATGTTGGATGCGTCCTCGCATCGAACATTTCCCGGTCGGCTCGACGCGGAACGGCTCTCGGTGGGCGAACGTCAGATCTTCGACAACTCCGGCGCGGTTGCCGGAGACTTCCGAGACTGGGTTCGTGTGTGCAACTGGGCCCGAGAGATCCTTGCCTGTCTCAGGGCTGGGACACCGGGCTCGTAACCTTCGTGAACGTGCCTGCACCGACACGCCGAGCGGACGGGCAGACGTGCTCGTGAATCTCTGCCGCCAACTGTGCCACCGATTCGGTCAAGACGGTATTCGCTTCGATCATGTCCTGCAGCAGTGCGGTATTCGAAAGTGTATGTACGGCAACCTCACTGCTCACCGAGTCCGCGCGCTTGGCCGAGATCAGCAGAATGGCACCCTGCAGTCCTGCCATCATCGACAGGAACAGGTTGAGCAGGATGAAAGGGTACGGATCGAACCCGTCGTTCTGGTTGTACGCGGCCCACAGCGCCATCACGCCCAGGAACAGGAAGACGAACGGCCAGGAGCCCATTCCGTTTCGGACGTAATCCGCCGCACGCTCACCCGTGGTCAGTGCATCACCGGTTCGGACGCCCGGATGTCTTCTCCACAGGTTCATCGTTCGCAAGTCTTCGAATCGGAGGGTGCAGAAGTGTCCATGGTGCCTAGTGTGGCCCCTGATCGCCAGAGTCACCAGGGACGAAAGTCCATGACTGCTGTGCCTTTTGCCTCCCCACGCGCACCTCGGGAGACGTCCCGACCGGTCGATGACTTCCGGCCCTACGCGCCGACCGCCGCAGCGCCGATCATCGACGGTGTGCATTGCTCGACGGTCGAGAACGGCACCGGTTTCTGATGTTGGAGGAAGTTCACGATGAAAGCAGCTGTTGTCACCGAGTTCGGCGGGCCCCTAATAGTCAAGGACATCCCGATACCGCAGCCCGCGCCCGAACAGGTGCTGGTGAAGATAGAGACGTGCGGTGTGTGTCACACCGATATCCATGCTGCGCAGGGGGATTGGCCGGCCAAGCCGACCTTGCCCTTCGTCCCCGGGCACGAGGGCATCGGAGTGATCGAGGCGGTCGGGTCGCAGGTGTCGAAGGACAGAATCGGTGAGCGAGTCGCCATCGCGTGGCTCGGTTCGGCATGTGGCGAATGCGATCACTGTGTCTCGGGTTGGGAGACGCTGTGCGACACGCAACAGAACAGCGGCTACTCGATCGACGGTGCGTACGCCGAATACGCTGTCGCCCATGCGAAGTATGTCGTCCATGTTCCCGACGGGATCTCCTCGTTCGACGCTGCCCCACTGACCTGTGCCGGCGTGACCACGTACAAGGCTGTCAAGGTCGGTGGCGTCACCCCGGCGCAGCGCGTGGCCATCTTCGGTGTCGGCGGGCTCGGTCATATGGCGGTGCAGTACGCCAAGATCGCCGGCGGCTTCGTCACCGCGGTCGATATCGAGGACGAAAAACTCGACCTCGCACAAGAACTCGGCGCAGACCACACCGTCAACTCGGCGACGACCGATCCGGTGGAGGCAATTCAGGCGCTCGGTGGAGCCGATGTCGCGATCGTCCTGGCCGTCATCCCGAGTGTGTTCGATCAGGCCTTCCGGTCGCTACGCCGCGGTGGACGTCTGGTGTGCGTGTCGATGCCGGCGCACGGCGTGTTCCCGATCCCGATCTTCGAGACGGTGGTCGGCGGAATCTCGGTACTCGGCTCGATCGTCGGCACCAGGACAGATCTGCGTGAAGTCTTCGCACTGCACGAGGCCGGACGAACGACGGTATCGGCGGTGTCGCGCAAACTCGACGAGGTCAACGACTGCTTCGACGACCTGATGGCCGGACGCGTCACCGCTCGTCAGGTTTTCGAGTTCTGAGGGGCTCTCCGATCTCGACGAGTGTTCCCCATGGGCTCGATTCGCCGTAGGGTTGCTCGAGGGCAGACACGCGCTGGACCAGCGCGTGTGCTCACAAGGAATCGAGCAGTGATGAATGCAGCGATTCAGGTGCAGAATGCGCGCCGCCACTGACGTCGCGTAGACCGACCAGCTTCAGTACGTCGATGATGCGTGTGACCGGGATACGTTGAGTTTGAGCCAGATACAACAAGTGGTCGTATGCGGTCCGGCCCGGGTGGACGGCCTCGGAATCCAGCAAGGTGCCGACCGTGAGTAGTGGGCGGTGCAGCTGCGCGTACTCGACGCCCCCGATCAGTGCGGTGCCCGCGCTGGGGCGATCCAATCCGACGATCAATCGCATCGTGGTGGACTTACCCGATCCGTTGGGGCCGAGAAAGCCTGTGACGGTGCCGGGTTCGACGACGAACGACAGGTCGTCGATGACGAGCTTCCCGCCGTAGCTCTTGCTCAGTGCGCGTACTTCGATGGCGTAGGCGGCGGTGTCCGGTCGGCTCATGAACACAGCGTGCTCGGCTCGGCCCGGCCGTCGTAGGGCATTAGGACCCTCGTAGGTCGACGAACGGCATTGTCCGGTCGGGGACAGTCACATGATGGGCCGGTGGGTAACAGCGGCGAGGCGACCGGGCGACGGCACGACGGTGACCGGGCAGTGCGCTCGCGTCAGCACCGACCGGCTGGTCGAGCCGAGCATCATCTCCGCGTAGCCGCCGCGTCCGTGACTACCGATCACCACCAGCTGAGCACCTTGGGCGTGATCGAGAAGTGCCTGCACCGGTTTGTCCTTGACCACCACGGACCGCACCGACACCGTCGGATGGAGTCGAGTGTGCGGTTCGAGCAGCCGCGCCAAGTGATCTGCAGCCGCGCGTCGGTTGTCCGGCCACTCCATTCCTCGAATCGGGAAGCCGATCGACAGATCCGTGTCCGACCAGGAGTGCACCGCAGTCAGTGGTGCCGATCGAACATCCGCCTCCTCGAACGCCGACGTCATTGCGGCAGCGCTCGCCTTGGTGCCGTCCACGCCCACGACCACCGGTTGGATCGCGTGGTCGATACTGCCGTCGGTCCAGCCACGCACCACGGTGACCGGGCAGCGAGCATGAGTGGTGACGGCGAATCCGATCGAGCCGAGTGACCGCTGCTCGGTGCCACCGAGCCCCCGCGTGGCAATGACCACCATGCGGGCCGTCTCGGACAGTTCGAGCAATGTGGACACCGCAGAGGCTTCGGACGAGACGGTATCGACGGTGACTGTCGCCGTCCCACGAGACGCAGTCTCCCGGGCCTCGCTGAGAATTCGGTCGGTTTCCGATCTGGCCTGGTGCACCACGGTATCGGGGAGGACGCCCAACCCGGTCAAGACCTTGGGCAGCGACGTCGCCGAGACGACAAGCAGATCGGACAGGTGCAATCGTGCGTCGAGAGCGGCCCAGCGCACCGCGTCCAGAGCCGCCGCCGAACCGTCGACCCCGACGATGGTCGGAAGTGGACCCATCGATTTCCTCCTCGGTCGTGGTGTCGAACATCCATCAGACGCCGCGCACAGCCTCGGGCGCGGCAGGACAACAACACCTGGACCGAGGACTTTGGTCCTCTGTTTCGGTGACGAAAGGTCGGACCACCGCCGCCCGTCCCCCGTAGGCTCAGAAGTCGAGGCGTTCGACATGGACGCAGGTAGAGGGGTGTCGACGTGGTCACGGTGTTCTTGGTGGACGATCACGAAATCGTGCGGCGCGGTCTGATCGACCTCATCGACTCCGATCCCGATCTCGAGGTCATCGGCGAGGCAGGTAGTTTTGCGCAGGCGCTGGCCCGAATTCCGGCCCTGCAGCCCGACGTCGCGGTGCTCGACGTGCGGCTACCCGACGGCAACGGCATCGAACTGTGCCGTGAGCTTCTCGATCGACTGCCGAACCTCAAGACCATGATGCTGACCTCGTTCACCGAGGACCAGGCCATGCTCGACGCGATACTCGCGGGCGCGAGCGGCTATGTCGTCAAGGACATCACCGGCATGGAACTGACCCGAGCGATCAAGGACGTCGGTTCCGGCCGGTCGCTGCTCGACAACCGTGCAGCCGCGGCGTTGATGGACAAATTGCGAGCCGGGACGGCGTCATCGGGCCCTATCGATCACCTCACGCCCCAGGAGCGCACCCTGCTGGATCTGCTGGGAGAGGGCCTGACCAACCGACAGATCGCGGCCAGGATGTTCCTGGCGGAGAAGACGGTGAAGAACTACGTGTCTCGGCTGCTCGCCAAGCTCGGGATGGAACGCCGCACCCAAGCTGCGGTGTATGCGTCGAAGCTCGCCGACGGCGATCCGCCTGCCCACCGGAAACCGGGGTCCCGGGATGGATGACCAGCACGGGGAAACCCGGTCTTCGCTACCGCAACTCCGGCTCGGAGAGCTGCTTGCCGAGGTGCAGGATCGTATCGGTCGCATCGCCGATGCGAGGATTCAAGCCGACGGTCTGCTCGACGCGATGCTCGTCATCACCTCGGGACTCGATTTGGAGGTGACGCTGCGTTCGATCGTGGAATCGGCCGTCAAGCTCGTCGACGCCCAGTACGGTGCGCTCGGCGTGCGCGGAGAAGGCCACGGATTGAGTGCGTTCATCAACTACGGCATGGACGAGGACACCCGGGTGGCCATCGGCCCGCTCCCCACCGGACGCGGGGTACTCGGACTATTGATCGACCAACCGAAAGTGCTACGTCTGGACGATCTGACATCGCACCCGGAATCGGTGGGGTTCCCGCGCAACCATCCTCCGATGAAAACCTTTCTCGGAGTGCCGATTCGGGTTCGCGACGAGATCTTCGGCAATCTCTATCTCACCGAGAAGAAGGGCGGCAAGCAGTTCACCGAGGACGACGAAGTCGTCACCAAGGCGTTGGCGTCCGCCGCCGGCATCGCCATCGACAACTCGAGACTGTACGAGGACTCGCGGGTGCGTCAGGCGTGGATGGAGGCAACGCGGGACATCGGCACCGAGCTCCTTTCCGGGACGGACATCGACGAAGTACTGCAGATGGTGGCGCGTAAGTCGTTGCACCTGACCGGGTCCGATGCGGCGTTCATCGCGGTACCCGAGGACACAGACCAAGCCTTCGGGGATGTCACGCAACTCGTCGTCACGGTCAGCGACGGGCTCGGGGCCGATCGAATGATCGGGGCAGTCGTTCCGATCGAGGGCTCGAGCTCGGGAGTAGCCTTTCGGCGTCGAACAGCGTTGCGGAAGGAGCGACTCGACTACGGGGTCAAGGAACTGGGCTCTGCTTTCGGACCCGCAATGATTTCACCCTTCCGCGTGGCAGAGGGCGTCAGTGGAGTCCTGGTGGTTCTGCGCGCCGCGGGGCGGGGACCGTTCGACGAGACCCAACTCGAACTGGTCTCGAACTTCGCCAACCAGGCCGCGCTGGTGATGCAGATCGCGGACGCCAGTCGGCGGATGCATCAACTCGACGTGTTGTCCGACCGGGATCGTATTGCCCGTGACCTGCACGATCACGTGATTCAGAGGATCTTCGCTGCAGGATTGGCGCTGCAGAGCACCCTGCAGCGCACCGAGTCCCCGGACCTACGGCAGCGTCTGTCCAGAACGATCGACGACCTGCAGGACACGGTGCAGGACATCAGGACGACCATTTTCGACCTGCAGAGCACATCCCACTCCGCAACACGGTTGCGGCAACGTATCAACAGCGCGGTACTCGAACTCACCGAGAACGTCGATATCCGTGCCGTCGTGCGGATGTTCGGACCACTGTCGGTCGTCGACACCAAACTCGCCGATCATGCCGTTGCCGTTGTCCGCGAGACTGTCAGCAACGTCGTTCATCACGCCCAGGGCGACACTGTGACCGTTACTCTGTCGGTGGGGAACGAGCTCGAAATCGTGGTGTCCGACAACGGGGTCGGTATGCCCGACAACACCACCACCAGTGGGTTGTCCAACCTGGGGGCCCGTGCGGCCGAGTGCGGCGGGACCATGACCGTTTGCCCCGGTGCCTCCGGCAGCGGCACCGATGTTACGTGGGCGGTACCACTGCCCTGACGGCTCCAGTCGTTGGTCACCTCTTTCGATGACCTCCGGCCGTTACCGCGAGTGGCGATGAGCTCGTAGCGTTTTCGGTGACGGTGCTGATCCTGCGTCGCACCACCGAGAGGAACCCGATGAACATCTCACACACCACCGGACCCGTTCTGGTCGGAATCGACGGATCGACGGCCGCGCTCGATGCAGTGCGCTTCGCAGTGCGTGAGGCGCGAGGCCGAGGAACATCACTGCGACTGGTACATGTGATCGAACCCCAGATTCAGCGTGAAACGGTATACGGAGCACCCGACGTGGACGGTGACTATGCGCGAACCGTCTTGGACCAGGCCGCGATCATAGCGAGGGCGAGCGACCCGACCGTCATCGTGGAAGCTGTTGTTCTACAGGGTGTCCCGGAAACGGTGATGCTGTCCGAAGCAGCGTCTGCGTGCCTGATCGTATTGGGTGCCAAGACCGAGAATTCGATCGCTGCACGGGTTCTCGGATCCATGGTGCGCACGGTGGTCGAATGCTCACCGAACCCCGTGGCGATCGTGCACACCTTCGATTCCGAGCGCGACGGCGCGGTCGTCGCCGCTCTGGGAGACGCGAAGGTTTCGGCATCGGACCTCGTTGTGGCGCAGGCATTCCACGAAGCGTCGATGCGCGGGGCCAGCGTGTTGGCCGTGCACACCCAGACTGTCTCGACCATTCTGGCCAGCGCCATCGGCGGTCCGGTCGACCATCTGCACCCCGAGTCGGCAATGGACGTCCGGTTGGAACCCTTCAGCGCCGATTATCCTTCGGTGCGGGTCGCGTCGGTCTACGCCGAGGCCGATGCGGGTTCGGAACTGATCGCGGTGTCCGACACTGCACAGCTGCTGGTGGTGGGGCACGAGCGCGATCGCGTGCCGGGAAGCACGTTGACGAAAGTCTTGCGGCACGCCGAATGCCCCGTCCTCGTTGTGCCGCACGCATGAGTACCGTGAACTCGAAGGCGATCGTCGTCGGCGTCGACGGATCCGGTTCGTCACTCGACGCGGTCGGCTGGGCCGCACGCGAAGCCGAATTACGCGGAGCACCGTTGAAGCTGGTGTCTGCGTACCAAATCAGGGCCCTCTACACCAGTTTCGTCGCACTCCCGTCGCACCTCGGCTCCGAGGAGAATGCACGTGCTGATTCGATTCTGACGTCGGCATCCCTCGTCGCGCGGCGGTCGGTCGAGAAACCCGACGCGCTGACGATCATGATCGAACCGATTGTCGGACCGACTGTTCAGGCGCTGATCGACGAGTCCGCCACCGCGTCGATGATGGTGGTCGGCTCACGCGGCAACGGCGAGTACTTCGCCGAGCTGCTCGGCTCTGTGAGCACGGCGGTGGCTGTGCAGGCGCGCTGTCCGGTAGTCATCGTGCCGCGCAGCGTGGAATTACATTCGGCACGGGGACCGGTCGTCCTCGGAGTCGACGCCTCGGCGCACAACCAGGAGGCCGTCCGGCTGGCCTTCGAGGAGGCCTCGCTTCGGGGCACTGGCCTTGTTGCAGTCCACGTGTCGACGGACCGACTCGTCTCGTCACCCGACGCGTCGACGTCGGACAAGTCCGAGGCAATTGTGTCCACCGGCCGAACCGTGTTGGCCGAGAACCTGTCCGGGTGGAGCGAGCTGTATCCCGACGTGGTGGTGAAGCAGACAGTGCTGCGCGGCGACGTCGTCGAACGCATCCTGGGCGCGGCGGTGCGCGCAGAGGCCGTGGTGGTCGGTTCGAGCGGACGCACCGGTTTCAGTGGCCAACTGCTCGGATCCACCGTTCGGTCACTGGCCCACCGCGTCGACTGTCCGCTGATCATCGCTCGCGGATAGCAACCGATCCGTCACGACCACCGCCATTCGCGAATCTCGGGTAGATCCTCGAAGTGTTTCCGGATGTAGGCGTCGTGCCGGGTCAGTTGGTCCCGGCAGTGCTGCCGCAGTTCCACGGCACCGGCCGGCACCGTGTGTGCTCGGTCGAGTGCTTCGATCGCCAGGTGGTAGCGACTGATCTTGTTGAGCACCACCATGTCGAACGGTGTTGTCGTGGTGCCTTGTTCGATGAAGCCGCGGACGTGGAATCTCTGCGCGTTCGGACGGCCGTGCAGCAGCTGGTGCACCGCCCGGGGGTAGCCGTGGAAAGCGAAGACGACATCGACCGAGTCGGTGAACAGATCGGCGAACTGATCCTCCGAGAACCCGTGTGGATGATCGGCGACGGGTAGTAGCGCCATCAGGTCGATGACGTTGACCACGCGCACCTGCAACTCGGGAGTCCAGTTACGCAACAGGTCCGCTGCAGCGAGAGTCTCCTCGGTCGGAACGTCGCCGGCGCAGGCCAGCACGATCTCAGGATCGCGCGGAGTAGCGGTGTTCTCGGTACCGGCCCAGTCCCACCGCGAGGCACCGGCTGCTGCGTGTGCGCGAGCCTCAGTGAGCGTCAGATACTGGGGATGGCTCTGTTTGTCGACCACCAGCACGTTGACGTGTCCGCGGCTCCGAAAGCAGTGGTCGGCAACGGCGAGAAGAGTATTGGAGTCCGGTGGCAGCCACACGCGCACCACATCCGGTGCCAGAGGAATCACCGCGTCGATCAGTCCGGGCCCCTGATGACTGAACCCGTTGTGGTCGTTGCGCCAGCACGTGCTGGTGAGCAGCACGTTCAACGAGGCGACGGGTGCTCGCCAGGCCAGAGTGGCCGCATGCTGCAGCCACTTGGTGTGCTGGATCAGCATCGACACGCTCACCATCGCGAAAGCCTCGTAGCTCGCGAACAATCCGTGTCGGCCCGACAACAGGTACGCCTCGAGCCAGCCCTCACACAGATGCTCGCTGAGCACCTCCATGACGCGACCGTCGGCGGCCAGATTGTCGTCGAACTCGGTGGTCGGCAGCTGCCAGCATCGGTCGGTGGCCTCGAACACGGCCTGCAGACGGTTGCTGGCGGTCTCGTCGGGGCAGAACAGGCGGAAAGTGCCACCGCCGTCGGGTCGTGCGTTGTCGAGGTAGATATCCCGCATCATCTCCCCGAGTACGGTGGTCGTCTCGTGTGAGACGCGTCCCGGGGAGTCGATCGTAAGAGCGTAGTTCTCGAGCTCGCGAATGACCAAGGGCTGCAACAGCACACCGCCGTTGGCGTGGGGAGTGGCCCCGAGCCTCTTGTCGCCCGTCGGAGTGAGTTCACTGATGTGCGCCGCGGGTACGCCGTTGTCGTCGAAGAGTGATCCGGGATCGTAGGAGAGCAACCACTGCTCGAGCTGCGCCAGATGCGACGGGTTCTCGCGGACGCCGGACAGCGGGACCTGGTGGGCCCAGTGCGTTCCCTCGATCAGCTTGCCGTCGACCTCGTGTGGCCCGGTCCAGCCCTTCGGGGTACGCAAGACGATTGCAGGCCATGCACTTCCGTGGTGCGACTCGCCGCCGCGGGCCGCACGCTGGATTCTCCGAATATCGTCGTGGGCGCGGGTGAGAGCGAACTGCAAGGCCGGGAACACCTCTCGCGGATCGTCGCCCTCGACGAAGATCGGTGCCCAACCCTGACCGCCGAGGTAGTCGGCAATCGCTTGATCGGTGCTGCGCCCGAGCACTGTCGGGCCGGAGATCTTGGCGTCGTTGAGATGCAGAATGGGCAGCACTGCGCCGTCACGAACCGGGTTCAGGAACGCCGGGATCTTCCATGAACCCGACAGCGGACCGGTTTCGGCCTCCCCGTCGCCGACGACACAGGCGACCACCAGATCGGGGTTGTCGAACGCCGCGCCCGCTGCGTGGATCAGGGCATACCCCAGCTCGCCACCCTCGTGGATACTGCCGGGGGTCTGCACGCTCACATGGCTCGGAATGCCACCGGGAGTGGAGAATTGGCGACACAGACGACGCACACCGTCGCTGTCGAGCGAGATGTCGGGATAGATCTCGCTGTACGTGCCTTCGAGATAGGTGTTCGCGACCAACGCCGGGCCACCGTGACCGGGACCGGTGACATACAGCCAATCCGAACCGGTTCGGCAGATGAGGCGATTGAGCAGCGTGTAGATCATCGACAGACCGGGGCTGGTGCCCCAGTGCCCGAGCAGTCGGGGCTTGATGTGTTCCACCGTCAGTGGTTGCCGTAGCAATACGTTGTCCTGCAGGTAGATCTGGGCAACCGTCAGGTAGTTCGCGGCAGCCCAGTAGCGCAGATCGGCGTCGAGTTCATCGGAGCTGTAGGTGGTCTCGGTGGTGGACGCGGTCATCGGTTCGTGGGTACGACAACGACGGGGACATCGACCGAATGCAGCAGTGCGCGGGAGGTCGATCCGAGCAGCATCGAGGCGAAGCCGCCCCGGCCGCGGCTGCCGACCACGATCAGCTGCGCGCTCTCGGAGGCGCGGACCAGTTCGCGAACGGGTCTGTCCTGAACCACCACCCGGCGGATGGTGACGTCGGGGTAGTCCTCCGACCACCCGGCCAGGCTCTCCGCCAGCGAAGTCTTCTCTGCCAGTTCGGAATCGGCCCACGGACCTTCTTCGTCGCGGGTCAGCACGCTCCCGAGCTCGAGGTCGCTCCACGCGTGTACGGCAACGAGGTCGACACCTCGCATCGACGCCTCGCGCAACGCGAATCCGATGGCCGGCTGGCTGTTGGACGTGCAATCCACACCCACGACCACCGGCCCGTCGCTGACCGTGTTCGACTTGATCACTGCAACAGGGCACTTGGCGTGTGACACGACGGCGGTACTGACCGACCCGACCAATCCGCCGGTGAACTCACCGAGGCCTCTCGAACCGACGACGATCAAGGCAGGCGCGACGTCGAAGTGCGTCAGATTGCGTGCAGCCGAGCCATGTTCGAGACGAGTGTCGAGAATCAGCGAATTGCCTGCCGCGGTCTTGTGCGCAACGTCGACCGCAGCGGTCAGGACCCGCTTGGCCTCGACGTCCGGATCTGCGAACGCGCCGATCCGGAGGCTGATGGCATCGCCGTAGGTTCCCGGTGCGAACAGTGACGACGTGACCAACTCGAGCGGGGCGTGGCGTCGTATCGCCTCACGCGTTGCCCAACGGACCGCGTCGAGCGATGTGGCAGATCCGTCGACTCCGACGACGACCCGACTCGATGCATTCATGTTGTATTCCCGTTCGTTGACTGTCGTGTTCAGGTACACCTCGAGCATGGCCCCTTCGCTGGAGAGCAGACAGAGTCGGAAGTCCCTCGGCTCGAGCCGGAATGCCCTCACTGCTACCCCTGGGGGTATGTCTTGCTATCGTCGGTGACATGCATTCAGTGATCCGACGCCGTCGCCCGGGCTTTGCTTCGGCGACCGGATTGCTGATCGCGCTGACGATCCTCGGGGTACTGCTGATGCATTCGGTGACACCGACCACGTCGGCAAGAAGCGAGCATGCGGCCATGGCGTCGGCGACCCACCACGAGGACCCGGTTCAGGTGGCAGTCGGTGAGCACGACTGCCCGTCGGGACATCAGATGATGCATCCGTGCGCGGGAACCACCGTGTCGTGGGCTGCGCTGTCGGTCCCGGCGACGAGCGTCGATGTCGCCCACCCGGTCATGTCGGAGGACGGGATCGGTGGGCGCGTCCATTCCATATCGGAGCGTGCGCCGCCGTGGACTCTGTGGGAGTTGGACAGATCGGTGACCTTGCGAGTGTGACAGGGAGCCCGGTGGACGCACGACCACCGGCGGATCGGCATACCTAGAGCCCTGTATTGCACACTCGTTCAAGGAGTTTCACATGCGTACAACACTCGTCGCTTCGGTGGCTGCTGCCACCGTGAGCGCATTCCTCGTCGCCGGCTGCAGCAACGACACCACGTCGGATTCGTCGACGTCGACTACCTCATCGGCTTCCGTTCAGGATTCGGCATCGGCATCGGCATCGGCCTCGGCCTCGGCGTCGGCATCGGCATCGGCGGAGTTCAACGTTGCCGACGTCATGTTCGCGCAGATGATGTACCCGCACCACGCGCAGGCCGTCGACATGGCTGACATGGTCCAAGGTCGCACCGACAATCCGGACGTCGTGGCATTGGCGTCGGCGATCCAAGCCGCGCAGCAACCGGAAATGGACCGGATGACGGCCTGGCTCGCCGAATGGGGTCAGCCCGCACCCCCGTCGGACATGGGTGAGATGAGCGGAATGGACCACAGCTCGGGTATGGGCATGATGTCCCAGCAGGACATGGACGCCCTGACCGGTCTGTCGGGCCAGGAGTTCGACCGTCAGTGGCTGACGATGATGATCGAGCATCACGAGGGCGCGATCGAGATGGCGAACAACGAGATTGCGGACGGCTCGAACCCCGACGCGCAGGAGATGGCTCGCACGATCGTGGCCACGCAACAGCAGGAAATCGACACGATGCAGCGGATGCTCGGCTGATCCGTTGTCGGTACGTTGCCGGGCCGCACCCCAGACCGGGGTGCGGCCCGGCGGGGGACGGCTGCACGCCGTTGCCCTCGAGTACGCTGTGACGCGCGAGGAATTGTGTTCTGCGGGTCGGATCGAGGGAGAGTATCGACGATGTCACGTCCACGGGTCCTGGTCCTCGGCGGCGGCTTCGGCGGGTTGTATGCAACCCGCCGGCTGCACGGTTCGGATGTCGACATCACCGTTCTCGAACGAGGCACCTCTCACGTCTTTCAGCCGCTGCTCTATCAGTGCGCAACCGGCCTTCTCTCCGAAGGCTCGATCGCCAGCCCGTTGCGGCACCTGTTGCGCAAGCAGAAGAACGTGAAGGTGGCTCTCGGTGAAGCAACCTCGGTGACAACCGTGGGCGATGGCGGAGTGGTGACGGCGAGCCGCTTCGACGGGTCGACGTTCGAGTTGCCGTACGACTATCTCGTGGTTGCCGTCGGAATGCAGCAGGCGTATCACGGCCACGACGAATACGTGCAGAGGGCACCGGGCATGAAGACCCTCGACGACGCCTTGGCGATCAGACGAAAACTGATCTCGGCATTCGAGATGGCCGAGTCCCTGCCCACCCCCGAAGAGCGTCGCCCCTGGCTCACCTTCGCCGTCGCCGGGGGAGGGCCCACCGGAGTCGAATTGGCCGGGCAGATACGGGAACTCGCCACCCGGGCGCTGGCGAAGGAATTCGATTCGATCCACCCGTCCGAAGCGCGCGTTCTGCTGTTCCACGGCGGTGACCGAGTGCTCGAATCGTTCCCCGACTCGCTGACGAAGAAGGCCCAGCGCACCCTCGACACGGTCGGAGTCGAAACGCATCTCGGCGTTCACGTCACCGACGTCACGGCCACCGACGTCGAGGTGACGGCCAAGGCCGAACCGAAGACCGTCACACGCCACGACACTCGCACCGTGCTGTGGACCGCAGGCGTCGAAGCGGTTCCGTTCGTGAAGCACCTGGCCGACGCCCTGGGCGTCGAGCAGGACAGGTCCGGACGGATCGCCGTGCAACCCGACCTGTCCGTACCGGGTCACCGCAACGTGTTCGTCGTCGGCGACATCATGGCGTTGAACGGTCTGGCCGGTGTCGCCGAAGTGGCGATGCAGGGTGGACGCGCAGCGGGCGCAGCAATCGCGGCCGACGTATCCGGTTCTGCGCGTTCGGATTTCAAGTATCGAGACCTGGGCACTGCCGCCTACATCGCCCGCGGACACGCACTGGTGCAGGCCGGGCCGCTGAAGATGTCGGGATTCCTGGGCTGGGTGTCGTGGGGCGTCATCCACATCGCATTCCTGGCCGGTAAACGCAACCGAGCTGGAACGCTGATCAACTGGGGCGCAACACTTCTCAGCGGAACGCGACGTGAACGGGCAATCACCTACGGCGACCCGGAAACGGCGCGCAAGCCGTACAACTGACCTGAGCGCCCACTATTGTCACCCTCGTACGGAATCCGGGCTGTTGCGATTTCGATTCGGCTTCCGTTGTGTGGTGTCGGACGGCGGAATCAGTGGGACCGCGGCCGGGCCACCGACCTCAGGTGAGT